>JBFMCF010000123.1 GCA_040754625.1 bacterium
TTGCTGACGGAATAAAAGAAATATTTGCAAAGTATTCAGGCATAGTTTTCAATAAAACAGGCCAAACAAATAATTTGATTTATCAAACGGCTTTATTTTGACGCTGAAATTTTGGGGATACTTCTCTTCTTATTAATAATTGAAAATCTTGTAAAAATATATTATAATTACATATTTTAAATTTACGGACAGGTAAAAATGAAAGAAGTCGATTTATTGCTTTTGCACGCGCCAAGCGTATATGATTTCAGAAAATACTCGCTTTTATTCGGGCCTATAAGCGACGTTATCCCTTCCACCCCGATATTCGAGATGTACCCGATCGGGATGACGCGCATAGCGGCATTTCTGGATTCCAACGGCTACAGGGTCAGGATTAAAAATGTCGCCCTGAAAATGCTTCTAAATCCTAAATATGATCCGGAAGAATTTATAAAAAATATAAATGTGAAATTTCTTTTTGGCATTGACCTTCACTGGCTTCCACACGCCCACGGGAGCCTGGAATTAGCCAAAATAGTAAAAAAATACCATCCTGATAAACCTATTGTCTTTGGAGGGTTATCTTCGTCATATTTTCACAGGGAATTAGTTAAATACCCGCAGGTTGATTTCGTCATAAGAGGTGATTCTGCCGAGATACCTGTCTTAAAATTAATGGACACTTTAAAAACAGGCGGGGACCTGTCACAGATACCCAACCTCACATGGAAAAAAGACGGTAACATAGTTGTAAATAAAATGACTCATATACCTTCAACACTCCAGGATGTATCCGCAAACTATAAATATATAATAAAATCTGTAATAAAATACCGGGACCTTTCCGGCCATATGCCTTTTCATTACTGGGTATCGTATCCGATTACCGCGATTATGACCGCGCACGGGTGCAAATATAATTGCCTTACCTGCGGCGGTTCCGCAGACGCGTTTGAAAAAGTCTGCAGCCGGAATGAACCCGTATTTTTTTCGCCGGAATCCGTCATAAAAACAATAAAAAATGCAGATCGTATCATAAAAGGCCCGATTTTTATAATCGGCGACCCATACCAGCCCGGCGAAGAATATGCGTGGGAAATGGTCCGCCTTTTAAAAAACGCCAGGATTAAAAACCAGCTTCTTCTTGAATTTTTTAAACCACCCCCAAAAGAATATATTAAAGCGGCAAAGGAAGCGGTCCCGACCGTGAGTGTAGAGATTTCTCCTGATTCTCATGATGAAAAAATAAGACAGATGTACGGCCGTCCTTACACCAACGCGGAACTGGAACGGATGATTGATGACTGCATTGAATTTAATTATCATAAAATTGATATTTTTTTCACTATCGGACTTCCTATGCAGACCATGAAATCCGTTGCTGAAACAATAGATTATTGCGAATATCTGATGGACAAATATAAAATGCACGTTGATAAAGTTTTTCTTTATATTTCTCCGCTTGTGCCTTTCATTGACCCGGGCAGTCCCGCTTTTGAAGAACCGGAAAAATACGGTTACCGCCTTTTCAGAAAAACCCTTGAGGAACACCGTACAGCTTTACTGAATCCAAGCTGGAAAGACATGATGAGCTTCGAAACAATATGGATGACCCGCGATGAGATTGTTCAAAGCACCTATAACGCGGCGGAAAGGCTTAACCTGTTAAAACTTAAATACAGGCAAATCTCAGAAAAAAGGGCAAAGGAAATTGATATTTCCATTAAAAAATCTGTTGAAATCATCGCGAAAATAGACCAGATAAAGCAATTAAAGGACCCCGGCCAGGTGCAGGCGGAACTTTTAAAAATAAAACCTCTTATCGACAGGCTTAACCGCGATATTTTATGCGACAAAAGGGAGCTTGACAGGCCGCTAATTTTTAAAGGAATGAAGGTCCCCCGCTCAATACAAAATTTTCTTGGTGATATTCATGTCTTTTTCAGCAGGATAATCCATCTTTTCAGGATCCTGAATTTCCGTTTAAAATAAGATCATCATTTTCTTCCAACGGTCGGCTGACCTTGTATTTATCTGTTAACCAATGATAAAGGTCGGCGTTTTTGCATCTTGCGCCGCAAAACGGGAAAAAGTTATTTCCTTCTCTTTTTATTGATACTTTACAGATTGGGCAATTTAAACGGTTTATTTTTTTAGCCATATTTTTTTAAGTTCATCGGTTATTTCAAGATAGCTCTCGTCATATTCACTGGGTTTTTCACTGCAGGACGCCCTTGATTTTCTTTTTGCTTTTGCAAAAAACTCAACAATGTTTCGCACTTCCGCACCGAGACCGCGGGTGTAATATCTTATTTCATTATCATCGGTAACGACCACCATTTCACGCGGATTTTTCGATCTTTCAACCATCCTTTTTATCTTGTTGTCAGCCGTCTCATCCTGGGTAAAAACCACGCCCCTTTGCCCGTTTTCACACGGTGAAAAAACATCCCGTTTCCCGTCAAACACAATGGTCCGCGTATTATTTTTGCTTCCTGTCAATTTATATTTATCTATTAAAGCAATAAGCCTCTCTCTCCCTGCCTGTAGATTATTGTCCTCGCAGAGACAAAGTTTATGCATCGCGTTATAACCGTCTATGATAAAATGTTTTGACATGCTAATCAATAAGTCAATTTATCTCATCCCGTCAGGCGGATGTTCCAAATATCCCTCTGCCGATTCTTACAATATTCGCCCCTTCTTCAACTGCTGCCTCAAAATCACCGGTCATACCCATTGAAAGATATTCTATCTTTCTGCCGGTGCTGTCTTGTAAACCTGATAAAAGCATGCGCAATTTCCTGAAATAAGGGCGCGTATCTTCAGGGTTTTCAGATAATGGAGCCATTGTCATCAGACCTTTCATCTCCAATTGCGGTAAATTTAATATCTCTTTAACCAGGTTTTCCGCGTCGCCGGGTTTTACGCCGTATTTTGATTCTTCGCCGGACACATTGACCTCCACAAGGACCTTTATCTTTTTCCCCGTGGATAAAAGTGAAGAATTCAATTCTTCAGCCAAATGCGAACTGTCTATCGACTGGATCCATCCAAAAATACCCGCGGCTTTTTTAACCTTATTGGTCTGCAAATGTCCGATCATATGCCATTCAACCGGAACTTTCAGGTTTAAATATTTTCTTTCCGCTTCCCGCACCCTGTTTTCTCCTATACCGGTAATTCCCGCCTCAATTGCTTCTTTGATCTTTTCTTCCGGGACATATTTAGTCACAGCGATTAATTTTATTTCCCCGGGATTCCTGCCCGAACGCTCCGCTGCCCGTGCTATTCTCATTCTTATATTTTCAATATTACTTTTCACATTACTATTCATTGCTTAAAACTTTCGACTTTTAACTTTGAACTGTTTTATTCCATCCACGCGAGTGACATCATGCGCCCGGTTTCCCCATAATCCCTGCGGTGAGAGAAAAACAAAGCGGGCTGGCATGAAGTGCAGAAATTTGAAGGATAAATATTCTCACTTTTCAACCCGGCATTCCGCAATAATATTGTGTTCGTCTCCACAAGGTCAAAATATATTTTGCCATTTTTTCTTTTCAGGCCTATTTCCCTGCCGTTAAAAGCCTTCGTGGTTTTATCCGCTAAATCGTTATTTATTGAATAACAATTTGAACATATCGCAGGCCCTAAAACAGCATAACAATCCCGTGCTTTAGTATTAAAATCGGTCTTCATTTTTTTTACAGTTTTATAAGCCAGAAAAAGGAGTGTCCCCCTCCATCCCGAGTGAATCAGCACGATAATCTGATTAAAAACATCGAAAACCATGATCGGCAGGCAGTCCGCTGTCATAACAGACAAAACCACGCCTTTTTCTCTTGTAATCAAGGCGTCTGTAGCCGGAAAGCAAAGATTGACGCCTGTTTTGACTTCCGCTATTTTTTCACCGTGGGTTTGCTCCGGTTTTGCGATATTATTCTCACGAAAACCGTTTAAATCAAAAAATTTTTCCCTGTTAAACACCACATCTTCCTTTTTATCACCCACGTTGAAACTTAAATTTAATGAATCATACGGCGGTTTGCTCACACCTCCCGCCCGCGTGCTTATTAAAAATTTAAATTTCGGGCTGAACATTTCAGGCATTAAATTTAACACATTTACGCCGTTTTTACTGTTTTGTTTCATTCTTTCCGCTCTCATCCGCGAACCTTAATCTTAAATCATCGAGCATAATTTCAATATTATTTTTCACCTTGCTGTCAAGCAAACCTTCAATTTGTTTATATAAAACCGCCATTGAATCTATCGCTATTTTTGCCTGCGTCAATTCCCTTTTACCGCTCGTATCCAGCTTGCCCTCCGGGTTTGGAACAACACCCATGTAATGCAGGGAAAGCGTCCCGAGGACAACAATATAATTCTGCAGAACATCCGTTACTTTTGGCGGCCCTTCATATTTTTTCGACTGGTTTTTATTTTTTTCATCAGGCATTTTTTACTCCTTTCAATGAGCAATTTCAACACGTCTACAAAACATCCCTCTTACAGCAAATAGAAGGTTTTGGTGCGGGGTTTGACACATTATACCATATTAAATCAAAATTCCATTTGACAAAGCTTTTTATATCCTATTTTGAGAGGTATAAAAAACACTGCCAGGTTAATCAGAAAAACTGTGATAAATGACAGGTAAATCCTCAAAGTCGTATATAATGAAAGCTTCCTGCTGAATATTTCCGCCCACAAAATCCTGCTTACCGGGAATGCCTCCATTATAATCACAAATCCAATAAAAGCAATTGTAACCAGCATGCAGATCAGACCGCCGAAACTTGTAGATATCGAACTCTTGTTTTCAAATTTAAACACGGGGAAAATTATTCCCAGGGAAATTGAAAGCGATACTATTCCCGAAGTCAAAAAAATAATTGTTATTATCGATAAAATAAACATAAACCTGTCTGTATGAAGGATTATATTTGTCACACATATGAGAACTAACGACAAAAACAGCAAAGGTATAAAATTAAAAACATACTTGCTCCATAAGAATCTTTTTAAATCAAACGGAGAACTTTTTATAAGCGTCAGTGATGTTTTTTCAGAACTTATGCTTGGGAAGGCGAACCGCACTGAAATCGCGGACAAGACAAACCCGGCTAAACCCAAATTCAAAAAAGACACCAGGTTTTTTAAATATAACGTCGGCAAAGGCGATTTCTCGAGCGGTAAGGCTGAAAAGTTATATATGTAAACCACCACCAGCGACAGCAACAGGAATAATTGCGACCATTGTGAAGAGTCACGAAAAAATACCAGCAAATCTTTGCGGATAACCGGGTTATTCAATTTGTTAAGCCATGGCAAACCAATTCTCTTCTGCCTCCCTTCCTGCGCGTTGGACCAGCAGGAGAAAAACAGCCCGCCAACTGTTTCCATCATGACAATAAATAAAAACAGGGCGTTAATCCATGTAAGCCCGAGATAAAAATATAAATCTTTATTTAAATAGTCCCTTTCCATCAGGGAGGAAATAATTTTCAAAATCCATGCTGACGGGAAAAAAATATTTTCCGTGGCCTTAAGCGATGCCAGGTAACTTGTCAGGGTGAGAAACCTGTCAGGGTCAACAAACTGCTCCGGCTTTAATAACCTTATAAACAAATAAAATCCAATCCCGAATACAAGCCCCAATATAAAGAAAATCCATTTTGTACGTTTAACGGAAAATATTTTTGCGAGAATGTTTGTGGTAATAACGCCCAGCAGCGATGCGATAATTATAAACGGCACAAAAGACGAAATAACAATAGCATAAAATTTCCCGTCTGCGTTTATTACCCTGCCCAGGCTGTAAAACACGGGCAGGCTGATAAAAATAATCATCCATGAACTCTGGAAAAATGTTTCCCAGAATTTCTTAAAAATTATTTTTGAATAAGACACAGGGGATGCCATCAAAAGGTTAATATCAGAGGACTGGTAAAAAGTCGACAACCCGGTTATAATATTGCTGAAATAAATAAAAGAGAAAAATGTTGCCAATATGAGCGAAAACAATTTTACAATAAGAAGCCTGCCGATAAATTCAATCGAGTTAAAATAAAGCAAAATCTTAAACGATATAAGATAACTTGCTATCGCAAATGCAAAAGAGAGGGAAGTAAACAATATTATTTTTAATATCTCCCGCCTCCCGCCGAAAATAATTTTATTTTTAAAAATATAAATGGCCGGTATCATTTGTCAGTAAGTTTAAGAAAAATCTCTTCAAGGTTTTCTACATTGTCGGATTCCGCTTTATTTTTTAATTCATCAAACGTCCCAAGGGCTATAAGCTTCCCTTTATATATAACGCCGATTCTCTCGCAAATCTCCTGGGCCAGAAATAATGTGTGCGTGGACATGAATATTGTCACGCCTTTCTTCGCAAGTGTAACAAAAATATTTTTTACAATTTTACTGCTCCTGGGATCCAGCCCCACCATGGGTTCATCAACAATAATAACCCTGGGCTCATGGATTAATGCTGAAATTATAACCAATTTCTGCTTCATTCCATGAGAATAACCCTCGATAAGATCATCAGCTTCATATGTTAAATTAAATAAATCCAGCAGTTCCATTCCTTTGTTTTTTATTGTGTTTTTATCAAGATTATAAAGCTGGCCCAGGAAATATAAAAACTCCCATCCCGTAAGTTTTTCATATAAAAACGGTTCGTCGGGAATAAGCCCGGTTATTTTTTTCGCATCGACAGGATTTAACGATATATCGATATTATCGATTTTGATAGTCCCTGCTGTAGGCATGAGCAAACCAGAGATCATCTTTATAGTGGTTGTTTTACCCGCGCCGTTCGGCCCGATAAAACCGAATATCTCCCCCTTTTTAACATTCAGGCTAAGGCCGCAAACTGCCGGATTTTCCCGGAATTTTTTAGAAAGATTAACAATATCTATCATTTATACTCCAATATTTTTATATGAATCTGCCCGATAATTTTCAATATGTCCATCTGCTGTGCCAGTTCGCCTTCAATAAATTTAACATGTGCGGCATCAGCGGGGATTTGTCCAAAAACCGAATCAACACTTATCCATTCGTTCCGGGCAAACACCTCGTTCCACGCGTGATAAAAAAAACCATCCCCGGAGTAAACCAGTCCCACACATATTTTTGAAGGCAGAGCGGCCGCCCTTGCCAGCGCGGTAAACAGCGTCGCATGTTCGTTACAATCCCCGGTTTTTGTTTTTAAAATTGAAACGGCATCAGGAACACTGACTGTAACCCTTTTCTTCAGGTTTTGATTCAACCATTTTGTAATCAATTCCGCCTTCTTTAAAGAATCTTTCTCATTCCCTGCAATCTCATCTGCTTTATCTTTAATTAACGGGTCGTCCGATTGTATAAAGAGGCTTGATGCCAAAAATTTATCCGCCCTGCCTGTTTTATTTTCTTTAAAAGGCAGGTTAAATATTTCTAAAATATTCCCGTTTATCCTTTGCCGTCCCTGGTTTAAAAGAGGAAAACCGTTCAAATCAATCCCGCTTAATTCTAATTTCAAATAAGTTATTTCTCTCGGGTTTTCTATATGTTTTTCGGACACTACACGTGTTGATTTTATTAAATCAATCTTTTCATTTTTATCTAAAACATTTAATGCGTCATCCTGTCTCTCCCTCTTTAAAACAAATCCCATCGGGCTTTCTTCCCTGAGCCTTGTACCGTCTTCTTTCAGCCATGCATAAACGATAATCCCGTCATAATCTTCCCTGATTTTATACGCCTGTTCCGTTTTGCCATAAATTTCAACCTGATCTTTTTTTTCAACATGCACTGACATTCTTTTGTTTGTAAGAGTAAAAGGATCATAATATGGAAATATATAATTACTTCCCGGGATTAAACCTTTACTTGAAATAATCTGGTTTATGTTGCTTGTAATTAAAGGTATTTCTTCGACAGGGATGGAAATGTTTTTTACCGATTTATCGGATGACATCCTTATTTTAAATTCATTGCCGTCCATCTTTCCTTCTATTTTCAAATTATACATGGCTGAAAACAAATAGGCTGTAAAATCTTTTAACCTGAAATTGGAATCAATTACCGCATTATTTTTTATTCTCATATTTATATGTTCTTTCCCCGCGGTAAAAGCCATGTAACTTTGTTCGTCAACAATATACACATTCTTATCCTTATCAGGTATCATCATCCAGTGGCTGTAACCTATTTTTTCGTTTTTAAAATAGATCCCCATCCATTCATCTTTGACCAGTGAATTATCAACATGGGTTGTATCAAATTTATTATTTATTTTTTTTGGCGCATAATTATTTTTAACCAAAACATACATCATACCCATCCATATGATTAAAATACCGACCTTAAAAGACACAAATAGAATATTTTTAATTTTCATCTTTTATTTTTCTAAATACCGGCGCGGGATAAGATGTTTTATTTTGGGATAGGCCATCCTGAATACAAATGGTTTGTAATGCGGGCTTTCCTGGTTATGACATTTCTTGCAGGTTTCTTCTGTCGGCATGATTAAACCGGCTTCAATTGCTTTTTTACGCTGGAAGGAAAGATTCTTCTTATATTCCCCTTCATCCATTATTTCTATTTTTTTATACAGGCTTCCGGCCCCATGGCAGGCTTCACACTGGACACCCAGGAGGTCATCAGCTTCAATTCCCGGGGACGCGGGTTCGTTATAGCCTGTAACATGGCACTTGAGGCAAAACGGGTTTTTTCTCTCTTCTTCGTTAAGGTCATCATACGCATGAGCATGTTCACTCTCTTCCCACTTTTCATAAATCATGCCTGCATCCTTCCTCATATGGCATGTGCGGCACCGTTTACTGCCTTCATAAGTAGCCTGGGATGCAAAAATAACCTCTGTTAAAAACAATAATAATAAAGCTGTTTTTTTCATTTTTTAAATATCACTTCTTGCAATCTCAATAAATTTTTTATAATTACTATTGGATTTCTTGAATGCCGAAATAGCATCATCAGTGTTTTTCTCTTCTAAATACAGGTTTGCCAGATCATAGAAAACGTTTCCCTTGTTTTGAGAAAGTTCATCCTTTAAAACTATGTTACCGGCATTATTTTCATCAATTATTTTTATGGCCTCAAGAAATTTTTCTTTTGCCTTTTCTTTTTCACCGTTTTTGTAATATGCTGTCCCAAGCCCATAAACAATGCTTGGATCACGGGGCGCCAACTTTAATGCCTGGTTAAATTCCTCAATGGATTCGGCAAGCCTGTCACCATTGCGGCAGACAACCGCGTAATAATAATGTGTTTCAATATTTTTGGGATCCAAATCCAGGGCGGTAATAAAAGAGGCTGAAGCACTGTCGATATTATCCTGTCGGGCAAATACCCTGCCGAGCAGGCTGTGGCTTAAGGGAAATTTATCATCTTCTTTTAAAGAAGTCATTATTTTTTCTTTTGCCTTTTCCATAAAGCCCAATTTAAACATTTTTATCGCAAAATTATAATAAAATTGTGATTTCCCTTTAGGGACATATCCCTCTGCGATTTTAGGCTTGGGGACTATTTCTATCGAGAGTGGTTTTTCAAACGATTTTTTCACCAATCTTTCCCCTGATAGTTTCGGGTAACCCGGCAAAATAGATAAAATTTTATTATCCATATCAATAACGGCTAAACTTGGGGTGGTAACAACGCCGTACTGATTATAAATTTTTAATCCATCATCGATAACAACCGCAAAATTAATACCCTTTTCTGCAATAATCTGGCTTACTTTGTCCAGTTCTTCAAATGTTGTTTCCTTATCGGAATTTGGGACATAGACCGCCAGAATGTTTAAACCGGAATCTTTATATTTGGCGTATAAATCCTGTAATACCATTAATTCATCTGTTGAATTTGTAGAATTAAAATTCCAGAAAATAACGCCTGTTGCAATGTTTTTTCCGGCAAAATCCTTAAGATTAATTTTGGTTTTATTCATATCGCTTAATGTGAAATCTATCGCAGGGTCGCCTTCCCGGATTCTTTTAAAGGCCTGTCCTTTGGCTATCGGTAAAAATATAACAGCAACAAAGCTTAATAATAAAATAAAAAAAATATTTTTGGCAAAAGGCGACGAAGTTTTCGTTGCGAATTTTTCTAATCCTTGCATTAGCATTTTCCCTCCTAATCAGAGATTTAAACTTTGATTATATATTAACAATCAGTTTCCTCTAAATATTCCAGAAACACTTCTACTATTTTAGGGTCAAATTGTTTGCCGCTTTCTTCCTTTATTATTTTCCTGGCCTCTTCCTTGAATAAAGCTTTGCGATAGGGCCTGTCAGAAATCATCGCATCATATGAATCGGCCACCGAGATTATTCTTGATTCAATCGGGATATCTTCTCCCTTGACCTCACCCGTATAAGAACCGAAACTGCCGTCCAATTTACCGTCAAATCTTTCGTGATGATAACGGACTATCTGGCGGACATCCTTTAATTTATTGATGCTTTTTATGGCCTCTTCTCCGATCATAGGATGTTTTTTTATCATTTCAATTTCAAATTCATCCAGGGGGCCTTCTTTATTTAATATGGCACCCTTGATTCCTATTTTGCCGATATCATGCAATGAAGCCGCAATCCGGACATTTTCAATTGTTTCAGTAGGCAAATTCAGCTTTGCGGCAATGGCGACCGCGTATTCACGGACCGCGTGGCAATGTTTACCGCCGGTATAAGGGTCTTTAAATTCAATAAGCTTACCCAGCGCGTCAACGGTATTTATAAAATCCTCGTGCTGCTGGGCCGCCATTTTTATTTCTTTTTGATGGAATTCCTGCGATTGAAAACTGCTGGCAAGAGAAATTATATAAAAAAAAGGCAAACGGATAAAAAAAGCGGGGTCCAGAATTTTATCAATAGAACTGTCTGCCTTATAAATTATCAAAACATATACCAGACAGCTCAACGAAGATACTACAAAAGTCATCTTGACATCCTGGCCTATAGTCGCCATTAAAATAGTTAAAAAATATACCAGGTAAAAATTACTGTCTATTTCACCGTTATAATAAATCGCCGCAGAAATAAATATAATGTCAAAAAGAAATATGGTATAGTTCATCCAGTTTTTTTCGAAGATTTTGTCCTCGAAAAAATTAAGCATGAAAGTACTAACGGCATATAAAGAAATAAAAGTTAAAATAACAGGCGAATCGAATATAAATTTATTATTCTGGACAAAAATCAAAACAATAATAAATGTTATCAGCCACCTCAAAACAATAAATATATTTTTTCGTTTTAAAGCACTTTCTAGTTTCATTTTCTATTATTTAATAATCAGTATATTCTCTCTCCTGAAATAATATCAATAATATATTTCTGAAAAAACCTGCTGTTTTTTAAAATGTGGTAGCCGATCCGGTTAAATTTGAATACAAAATACGACAATTTTCTTGCAAACTGAAAAGGTATAACCATATCAGTATACACCTTTTCGGCGTAATTGTTAAGAGAAATATTTTTGGATGAAAAATCCATGATGCTTTCGGCCGCCAATTGCCCGCTTTTTAAAGCATAATAAATTCCTTCCCCGAGAAACGGGTCCACAAGCCCCGCGGCATCACCGGCAAGAAGAACCCTGCCTTTTGCGATATTTTGTCTCAAACCGCCCAGGGGAATAATTCCTCCGCGGTGCATAAATATTCTTTTGCCTGAAAGGCCCTGTTTCTCAATAAATTTTTCAAGCAGTCCGGAAATATTCATTTTTTTTAACGTGTATATCCCGACTGAAAATTTATCTTTTCCCGGGAAAATCCACGCATAACCCCAGGGGACAAAACCAAAATCAAACGCCAATGACTCTTCATACCGGATGGAATTCGTTTCATCCATTTCTATATCTGTCGCTACGGACACGACTTTTTCAGGATAATTTAAACCGAGAAATTTTGCCGTCCAGCTTGAGGCCCCGTCCGCACCGATAACAAAACGGGAAACGATTTTCCCGCCCCCCGCTACAATTGAAACTTCCTTTTCCCCGATTTCCATGGATGTTACTTTACTCTCGTCCCTGAATTCCGCCCCTTTTTCAATTGCCTTTTGGACCAGGAAAAAATCAAAATTTTTCCTGTCTATAATACAGCCAATATATTTATCGGCCTTTAATTCAATAAAGTCAGGCGATTTATAAAATATTTTCGCGGTTTTTATCTTTCGCTCTATCAGATGTTCGATATTAAAATCCAGCAATTCCCAGGCTTTAAGGGACAACCCGCCTCCGCAGGGTTTAAAACGCGGGAATTTCTCTTTATCAAGAATAACTACTTTAAATCCGTTTTTTGCAAGGTGATACCCCGCAAAACTCCCTGCCGGCCCCGCACCTATTATCGCGACATCATAACGCATATAAATAATTGTATTGTGTGTGAGTGTGGAACTAACATAATCAATTTTCTCTTCTGCAAATTACAAAATACTAATTACAAAATACACAAATTTTTCACCTGTGAAAAATTTTGGTGGGCGATACTGGACTTGAACCAGTGACCTCCCCGATGTGAACGGGGCACTCTAACCAGCTGAGCTAATCGCCCTCTATTTTTCAATAAAATCCACCAGATAATTTCTCTCATTCGTCGCCCTGTTGTAAATCCACCATGGAATATCAGGCAGCCATACCTGCCTGACTCTTCGTTTTTCCCCTTTAATCAGCAAAAAGAAACCGTCATTTTTAAATTTGTTCAAATAATCATCCGTAAGGCTGGAAAATTTTCTGATATTTTCGATGCTTATATTTTCGGTTTCCTGCCATATTAATTCAGTGGTTACTACATCCCCTTTTGAATAAAGATGCCTTCTGAAATTTGTTCTTAACCTTTTATTCCCGCTTTCAGGGGCGATAACATATTTATCGGCTCTATTCGCATCCAATAAAGGGAAAGCCGGTAAATCATATAGATGTGAATAATCCCCGGTGCCTATAAACGGAGCAATTATTTCTTCAACCTTTATGTTTACGGAATCCCCTCCTTCTGTTATAGCTATTTCCCTTAAAATAAATCCCTCTTTCTGAATAGTTAGTTTAATATTTTTTTTTGTTTCATCAGAGGTTATCAAAATAACAATATATTCAGTATTATCCAATAAAACATCCGCGATGACTTCATATTTCCAGTATTGAGTTTTAGTGACATTCCCGCCCTCCTCCGTAAATTCACCTATTTGCCTCCTGATTATCCACCTGTCGCCCATTTTCGGATCCGGGATAAACCCGTCTGCAAATGAAGCAGAGACAAAAATCAATAATAATAAAATTATTTTTTTCATTTTAAAATTTCTACGCTGTTTTATCAACAGCGGCTTTTATAAATTCACGAAACAATGGATGCGCGTTATCCGGTTTTGACCTAAACTCAGGGTGATACTGCACGGCGACGAACCACGGGTGGCCGCTCAATTCTATTACTTCAACCAGTTTCTTGTTCGGCGATAATCCTGAAATAAGAAAGTTGTTCTTTTCAAATTGCTGTCTGTAATCATTATTAAATTCATATCTATGGCGATGCCGCTCCTTCACGCGCGGTTTACCGTATATTTTACTTAGCAGGGTGTTCTTTTTTATAACACATGGATAAGCGCCCAGGCGCATAGTCGCGCCCTTGTTCTCGATATTTTTCTGGTCAAGCATCAAATTGATAACCGGGTGCGGCGTATTCTGGTCAAACTCCGAACTGTTCGCTTTTTCCAGGTTTAAGACATTTCTCGCGAATTCGATGACCGAGCACTGCATACCCAGGCAAATTCCGAAAAACGGTATCTTATTTTCTCTCGCGTATTTTATCGCCCCGACTTTTCCTTCAATCCCCCTGTCGCCAAAACCTCCCGGCACGAGTATCCCGCTGACACCATTTAAATATTTCGCAGCCCCGTTTGAAATAAGTTTTTCAGCATCAATCCACTTGATATCAAGACAGACTTTATTCGCGATCGCACCGTGTACCAGGGCCTCCGAAATGCTTTTATAGGCGTCTCTGAGTTCTATGTATTTCCCGACAACGGCGATTGAAACTTTCTTCTCCGATGTTTTAATGATATTTACTATTTTTTCCCATTTTGCCAGGTTCTGCTTTTTGGGCCTCATTCCCAGCTTTTTCAATATAATGCGGTCCAATCCTTCTTTATGAAACATCAGGGGGACCTCATAAATCGATTTTATGTCCCTTGCCTGTATGACAGCGTCTTCGCCCACATTGCAAAAAAGCGCTATCTTCGATTTAATGTCTTTTCCCAGCGGTTTTTCCGTGCGGCACAAAAGAATGTCCGGCTGGATTCCAATCTCCTGTAATTCCTTAACGCTGTGCTGTGTCGGTTTTGTCTTTAACTCGGCGGCGGCCTTAATGTAAGGGACCAGTGTCAGGTGGATATAAATGATGTTCTCCCTGCCTATATCCGCCTTAAACTGCCTTATGGCTTCCAAAAAAGGAAGGCTCTCAATATCTCCGACAGTCCCCCCGATCTCGGAAATAATAACATCGATATTTCTTTTCCTGCCAAAATGCGATATCCGCCTTTTAATTTCATTCGTGATATGAGGAATGACCTGGACTGTCTTCCCGAGATAATCGCCCCTTCTTTCTTTTGAAATTACGGTGTGATAAATTTTTCCTGTCGTATGGTTATTATCTTTGCTGAGATTAAGATTTGTAAACCGTTCATAATGCCCTAAATCAAGGTCGGCTTCGGTCCCGTCATCCACGACATAAACCTCGCCGTGCTGGTAAGGGTTCATGGTCCCCGGGTCCACATTTATATACGGGTCAAATTTCTGAATGGTAATTTTAAAACCGTAAGTTTCAAGCAAAGCGCCTATCGAAGCTGACGCGATTCCCTTCCCAAGAGAGGAAACAACCCCACCCGTAACAAAAATATATTTTGTTGACATTGTTTCTCCTATTTTTGTTT
This sequence comes from bacterium, assembly GCA_040754625.1. Classification (NCBI taxonomy): domain Bacteria; species bacterium. Next base: position 14,925 of record JBFMCF010000123.1, read on the forward strand.
TTTAAAAAACTGTTTTGCCCGTTCCAAATCTTCCGCAACATCAATGCTTACCGTATCACCGCTTGTCTCCGCCACTTTTATTTTAAAACCGTGTTCCAGCGCGCGCAGCTGCTCCAGTCTTTCCCGTTTTTCAAGTTCCGTGCAATTTAACGCAACATATTTTAATAAAAAATCTTTCCTGTAAACATAAATCCCGATATGCTTAAAATAATTTTCATCCCTGAAATTTATTTCTTTATTAAAATTATATGGTATTACCGACCTTGAAAAATAAATGGCAAATCCATTTTTATCGGTTATAACCTTTACGACATTCGGGTTTACTAAATCCTCAAAAGAATTTATTCTTGTTTTTAATGTCGCAAAATATACCTCTTTATTTTCAAGGAGAGGCTTTACTGCTTCATTTACCAGTCCCGGGGTAATGGTCGGCTCATCTCCCTGGATATTCACAATAATATCATAAGACATTTTTTTTGCAACTTCCGCTACCCTGTCCGTCCCGGACTGGTGCGCGGGATCAGTCATGACCGCTTCCCCGCCAAAGTCCATGACCTTATCAAAAATTAAATTACTGTCTGTGGCAACAACTATTTTATCCAGTAGATTTGATAATTTTGCCCTTTCAAATACATGCTGGACGACCGGTTTACCTAAAAAATCTATCAACGGTTTAGCTTTTAATCTTGTCGAACCGTAACGGGCCGGAATAACACCGAGTATCTTCACCCCGCTTTTCCCCCTGTTGTTATTATTTAAACTAATTTTTTTGCCCCTCAGCCCTTCTTTCATTCTCAAATCTCAGGAAGAGCGGGGTTCATTGCCTTTTATATCTTTCTGAAATAATTTTTATTATTTCGCTTGTCCCTAATCCTTTTTCCAGTTTAATCCTTGCTATTTTCCCCCCGCCGTTTTTTACAATATCCGCTCCCGCAATTTCAGAAATCCTGTAATCCGCTCCTTTTACAAGAACATCCGGTTTTAATAATTTAATTAAATCATAGGGGGTTGTTTCAGAAAAAATTACCACATAGTCCACCATGTTCAAAGATGATAAAATTTCAGCGCGGTCTTTTTCGGGAACAACCGGCCTCTTATCACCTTTTATGGCCCTGACCGATGAATCGCTGTTTAAACCAACCACTAAAATATCGCCGTATTCTTTTGCCTTCTTCAAATAACGAATATGCCCCCGGTGCAGGATATCAAAACACCCGTTTGTAAAAACAATTGTTTTATTATTTTTCTTTTCTTTATCTAAAACCGTTTTTAAAATATTTTTGGAAATTATTTTTCCCATCCGACCCTTTCAACTTCGACTTCATGAAGGATTTCTTTTATCGTAGTAACGGCAGTCCCTACTTTTCCTATCACAATACCCGCGGCCAGGTTGCCAATATACGCCGACTCATACATACTGGCGCCTGAGGCCAGCGCCAGACTAAACGCGCTAATTACCGTATCGCCCGCACCTGTCACATCAAAAACTTCTCTTGCCATGGCGGGTATGTGAAAATAATCCCCGTTATTCCCAAAATAACTCATCCCGTCTTCCCCCTGTGTTATTAAAATACCTTTACAATTCAATTCCTTAATCAGCTTTTTTGCCGCCAGGTCAAGTGTTTTTTCGTCTACAATCGGGATGCCTGCCGCAAAACCGGCCTCATGATGGTTCGGAGTCAAACAAGTCACGCCATGGTAAGAATGAAAATGGTCCACCTGCGGGTCAACTAAAATATTTCTCCCATAATTTTTTGCTAAATTTATTATATACTTGATTAACTCAGGCGTCACAACGCCCTTCGCATAATCAGAAATGACAATAATGTCCGCTTTTTTTATTATATTATCTAAATATTTGATAATTTTGTTTTTTATATTATCTTTCACTTTATCTTTTTTCTCCCTGTCCAGCCTGACCACCTGCTGGTTATGGGCGATAATCCTCGTTTTTAATGTTGTCGGCCTGTCATTGTCCATTATTATGCCTTCAACACCTATGTTCATTTTTTTTATTTCAGAAAATACTGTTTTCCCCATATCATCATTGCCGATAACACCCGCTAAATAAACCTCCCCCCCCAGCGCATAAATATTGTTTAAAACATTTGTCGCCCCGCCCAAAGTATATGATTCTCTTGTAATGTTTACTATCGGGACAGGCGCTTCAGGAGATATACGGGACACCGTCCCCCATATATACCTGTCAACCATAATATCTCCAAAAATCAACACCTTTTTACCCCTGAATGAATTCAAAATCTCTTTAAGCCGTTTAGTTTCTATTTTATTCTGGTCCATTTTTCACCCTTTTTAATCCATTCTTGATGCTCGCGGCAAAAAGAGGAAACATAAATTCATGGTGTCCCGTAAAACTGTATCCCTTCCCGCCGTTCATTGTCGGCCTTTCTATAACATTTTTATTCGGACGGTAATGCTGAATTTGGTCAAAATTAACCGCTGTAAAACTTTCAACCTTATAATTTAAATTCCTCGCTGTGGTCAGGGCCTTTAAAAAAACTTCAGGCAGTATGACCGCCGAACCAAAATTACAAACAACCCCACCTTCCAAATCCGAAACCACCCCGCAAAAAAGCCTGAAATCCAAAAAACTCCCGTATCCCAGTGATTCCCCGCGGGCCAGGGGATGCTGGTGAATAATATCTGTCCCGATAGCTACATGGACGGTTACCGGAATATCCAGTTTTCCTCCCCAGTATAAAATACTGTTTTCCACGCCCGGCAGTTTTAATTTTTCAATCGTACTCCCTAATGTTTTTCCGATACCGATATTATTCCTGGCGCCGTCATTAATAGCTGAATTCATCAGACTGCCTGTTTCTTCAGCCATCCCGAAACTCCCGTCTTTCAGATTAAGAGCTACATCCTCTGAAGTGCTTCCGCTAAAAGCTATCTCAAAATCATGAATAGCACCTGCTCCATTTAGAGCAATGGATGTTACAATGCCGTTTTTCATTAAATCAATAATAATTGGCGACAAACCGCATTTTATAACATGCCCGCCAAGCATAAAAATAATTGTTCTTTTGTTTTTATATGCCCTGACTACGGACTCTACTATTTCCCTGAACTTCTTCCCGGCATGTATATCAGGCAGTGAATTATAAAAATCATTAAATGAAACATTCTTACTTAAAGGTTTTGCAAAATTTTTTTCAGAAACCAAATTTGACCTTTTTTTTATCGAATATGTTTTTACTTTTTCAAGATCAACCATCTTATATCTCATCAATTATTCCCCTTCCAAATAATCAATCAAAGTTCCTGTCACAGGGCCAAAAGACGTATTGCATTTTGCAAAAACAGGAATTTTTTTATCATCATCGGTAAACCAGACCCATAGATTAACCTGGGTTTTCAGATAGTTGCGTTCCTGTTTCCCCACTGAAAAAGCAACAACATTTGCTTTAAAATCACCCAGCGGGGTCTTAACGACTTCCTTTCTTATGACATTGACCCGCAGGTTCCTGGTTTCCGTGCCTGAAAAATATTTTATATCAATTATATCATTTAACTTAATATCCAAAGAACGAAAATAAGCCAAAATAGAAAGCGGGTCCTGAATTCCCCTTTGTATTTCATAGCGGCCCCCGGGTGTTTCTACCGTCCCATTGTTATGGTTAAATTCATAAACAGCCTTTTTATGATACTTTCCTTCGTTAATATCTTTTTTGTAAAGCAGGGGGAAATTCGTCTCGGTATCAACAAAGGTTTCCACGCGGTCTTTTACCCTGAAAAATATATTGATAAACCCCTGCGTATATGTCTTTGAAATAATATTATACGCGTCTTTTGTTTTTATTTTTTCTATCTCTTCCAATTCAAGAATGTTTACTCCTATTCTTATCCCATTCCATTCCAGGGCGTATATCATCCGCTCCCCGATTTTAAAAATATTTTTGGCGTAAACATCTTTAACAATTACGCCATTCCCCGTGAACAAATAAACCATTAAAAATATAATCGAACTTTTTTTAAACGGCATTCTTTTTGATTTTTTCAGGTTTTGTATTTAAAAAATCCTTCTCCTGTTTTAACCCCCAATTTATTCTCTTTAACTAACTTCCGGATGGTTTCCACCGCATGATACCGTTCATTTTTGTATTCGCCATAAACAATGTCGGCAACTTTAAGGCATAAATCCAGGCCCAAATTATCCATTAAAGCCAAAGGCCCCATCGGCAGCCCCATACCCAGCTGCGCCGCGCGGTCAATCTCTTCTTTTGTCGCGACCCCTTCATCCAAAAGTATTATCGCTTCATTCAAAAACGGGACAAGAAGCCTGTTTACAATAAAACCGGCTCCGTCCTTTGATGTAACTATCTTCTTTTTTAAGGCCTGCGCGAAAAAATCCGTAACTGTCCTGGTTGTTTCACCTGATGTCCCGGGAATCGGCACTATCTCGATAAGCCGTGAAAGAAAAACCGGGTTAAAGAAATGAGAACCTATTATTTTATCTTTTCTTTTAACTGCCGCGCTTATTTTCGTAATAGGAATCGCCGAAGTATTTGACGCAAAAATGACATTTTCCGGGCAGATATTATCAAGGATATAAAATACTTCCCTTTTAATATCCAAGTCCTCCATGACCGATTCGATAATCAAATCGCAGTTTTTGACATCCTTGTAATCAAGAGTGGTTTTTATTTTTGATAAAATGCCCCCCACCTCTTCTTCAGTCATACGGCCTTTTGTTTTCCTGTCATTAATAAAATCATTGATATTGCTCATCCCCTTTTCCAAATTTTCTTTATAAACATCCTTTAAAACAACAGTAAACCCATGATAAGCGATATAAAGGGCTATTTCAGACCCCATTTTCCCCGCGCCGATTACACCAATCTTTTTTATATCCATGTTTCTCCTATCTTTTTGTTCTCCAGCGGTTATGCAGCCAAAAATACTGTTCAGGATACAATCGCACATATTTCTCGAGAAGTTTGTTAAATTGATATAAATATTCCCCGTCATTCATCGAATCAACTATTATTGGTTTCTCAAAAAATATTTTATGTGTTATTTTATCTCCCTGGCGGACAATAAAACAGGGAACAAGCGGGGAACCGATTTTTCTCGCGAAAGCCACAGGCCCTCTCGCGGTTAAAGCCTCCCTGCCCATGAAATCAACCCATAAGCCATGAAGCCTTGCTTCCTGGTCATCAGCAATCCCGACAATGCCGTTCTGCTTTAAAATTCGTATTATTTCCCTTACCTCCATTTTCAGCCCGATAACATTAATGTTTTTCCTCTCCCTGTATTTTAAAACAATCTTATTCAGATAATAGTTATGAAGATTTTTGGAAACCTGGCTTAATGGATAACCCAAAAGGCCTACGGCCGCGGCGGAAAATTCCCAATTGCCGAAATGGCCGGCAATGATTATTACACCCCTGCCTTTTGCAAGCGACGACTTAAGATATTCTTCATTTTCAATTTCAACATAGTTGAAAAAATTCTCTTTATTGTATCCGGGGTACCTCAGGAACTCAATCAAAGACATCCCGAGATTGCCATAACAATCTTTACAAATTTTTCTTATTTCACCGGGGGATTTTTCCTTCCCAAAGGCAATCAAGAGGTTATTTAAAGCTGTTTTTTTCCTGATTGGTATAATATAATAAACAAATTTCCCTAAATATTCCCCCGTCAATATTGCCGTTTTTACCGGCAGTACCCGCACAATTATACCAATAAAAGAGACTATAATATATTCCAAATAATAACGTATTTTTTTCACTTTAATATTTTAATTATTCTTTCCCTGAGGATTTCTCCCCCTGCTGTAATTTCCAATTTCACGCAAAGGGCCAAAATTTTATTTCCCCAGTCCTTATCATCCAAATTACCAAGCCTTATCGCATCTTTTTCTGTTGTTAAAAGGTAATCGGAATTTTTATTTTTTTCAAGAATTGCATTTATGTCTTTTCCCTGAAATGGATAATGGTCCGGGTAACTTACATAATCTATTGGCAAAATACTATATTTTGCCAGTGTTTTCAGAAAACTATCCGGGTTCCCGATACCTGAAAAGGCCGCGCATCTTTTTTGCGAAACATATTCAACCGCGTATTCCTCTTTGGTTTTTAAATTTATAAATTTTCCCGGCCGGAAAATACTCTCAATAATAACGGTGCCCGGCCCGATTATTTCCAAAAATCCCGCAATTTTATCTTTTTCCGCTTTAGAAATTAAATCTGTTTTTGTAATAAGGAAAATATCCGCCCTTTTCAAATTAGCGGTTTTTTCCCGTAAAATTCCGGCAGGAAATACTTTAAAATTGCCAAAAGGATTTAAGGCATCGATTAAAACAATATTTAAATCCCTTTTTATTGAAATATGCTGGAACCCGTCATCCAAAAGGACAACTTCCGGCCGGAACTTTTCATATAATAATAAGCCTGTTTTTGCCCTGTCCGGACCTATAACTACCGGAATTTCTTTATCGACATGGTTCTTTATCAACAGGGGCTCATCGCCCGCTGTGTTATAATCCGTGATTTCATTATCAGCGGAAAGAACAACAGTCAGATGTTTATTCTTCCTGCCATAACCCCTTGTCAATATGCCGGTTTTATATCCCTCTTTTTTTAAAAATCCGGCGAGCCAGATTATAAACGGTGTTTTGCCTGTCCCCCCAAGTGTAATATTCCCAACACTTATCACGGGAACAGGGAGTCTTTTTGTCTCCAGTATGCCTTTAAAATAAAATATTTTCCTCGTTTCTAAAAAAAAACTGTAAAACCTGGATATTATAAACAAAAAAATCTTAACAAAAAAGGGAATTATGCCTCTCTTTTTCCCGTAAATTATATCAAAATAACAGTTTAATATAGGGTTCACCCAGCTCTTCATTTCTACAATTCCATTTTTTAACATCAAAAATATAATTTATTTTCTAATAATAAACCCTATCCATTCTAAGAAGGGCTGGGTTCATTAATGCCCAGTAATATAGCCTAATTATTAATTTATGTCAAGGGGCAGGGAAATTTAAATCTCTTTTTTTATTAATTCAATTATTTTGGGAATGTTTCTTTTTATCGACGGGGACAAGTCCATGTTCCAGGAAGAATAATCTTTCGGCTCAACACCGATAATTATCACATCAGGCATTACTTTGCCTGTCATAGAAAGCAAATTTAATGTTTGTTGAAAATCAACCTGGTGCAAAGAAATAATTTTATTTTCATCTTTTTCTAAATCATTCGGGGCAAGGCGGTAAATTGTTCCAGGCGTCCCCCCTCCCCGCACGCAATCGATCACAATAATTTTAATCCTGCCTTTAATATATAACAAAAGGTCTAAACCTGACGTACCGCCGTCAATTATTTCAACATCTTCCGGCAAGGGCATCTTCATCATCTCCCGGGCAACATGCACTCCCACACCCTCATCCCTAAGCAAAACATTTCCAATCCCCAGAATAAGCACCGGTTTAACTTTTTCCATTTCTCTTTATACTTTAAATATTTTTTGTTTCTTATCCGCATCAAGAATATGGACCGCGCACGATATACACGGGTCAAAAGAACGAACAACCCTGACAAGTTCAATCGGGTTATTATCATCCTTTACCGGCGTACCAATCAGTGCTTGTTCAATCGGACCAGGCTGCCCGTTATCATCACGAGGTGAACCATTCCACGTCGTCGGCACTATCATCTGGTACAGCGCCACTTTACCGTTTTCAATCCTCATCCAATGCCCAAGCGCTCCGCGGGACGCTTCAGTCAACCCTTTCCCCTCGCCTTCCTTTGGGACGGTATAAGGAGTGTGTGCCGGCTTTCCCGGCTTTAATTCCATTACCCATTTTTCCATCGCATCAGCGCAAATTTTTGATTCCACCGCGCGCGCGGCGTGCCGGCCAAGGACAGAAAATACCTTAGATTCAGTCATCCCTAATGTTTCCATAGTGTTCACTAAAACCGGGTCCTGTTTCCGGTTAATAAACATACGCGCCAGGGGACCTACTTCATAGACCTTATTATCATAACGAGGAGCTTTCAGCCATGAATACGCACCTGGTTTATCCAATGATGGCGTCGTTTTACCTTTACTTGGATGGAGCCCGCCGTTGTCATCGTTATACCACGCGTATTTCACATGTTCCGTAATTTTCGCATGGTCAAATTCCTCATCTTTGCCGTCAGAAAAAACACCCGCATTAATCAGTTTTTTACCGGAAGCGTCGGGGTACACACCATAAGAAAGAAGATTTTTACACCCGACACCGATATTCCAATAATCCGGATAAACTTTTGCAACCGCGATCACTGTCGGCAGGTAACTATTTTCAATAAACGATTTTATTTCCTTCAGCCGCCAGAGAAAATCGGTAATTTTGTCAACAGTCACAGTCTCTGTAGCGCCCCCCGGAACAGTCCCGCATAAACCTGGCACCCTTCCGCCAAAAATGGCAAGCATTTCATGGGCCTTCATTCTGATATCCAGGGCCTGGATATATTGTTCGACTGCTTTATCATTTATTTCTTTCGGCAGGCGGTAATCTCCTTTATATCTTGGAATAAAAGGAGGAGTATCGGGCCCTGTAACATAGTCCAGCGCCGTAAGGTGATAAAAATGAAGAATATGCGACATTAGATTGTTGCCTGCCTGTATTAAATTACGGAGTATCCTGCCGTTATCCGGAGGAGCAATCTTAAAAGCTTCATCCGCGCATAAAACAGCGGCTTGCGCGTGTGACACAGGGCATACCCCGCACACACGTGAAGTAAGCACATGCGCGTCAACAGGATCCCTGCCTGCAAGTATGGTTTCAATTCCGCGGTGCATCGCACCGGAACTTTGGGCATGGACAACTTTACCGTTTTCAATTTCTACTTCAATTTTTAAATGTCCTTCGATACGTGTTACAGGGTCAATAGTTACTTTATGCATATCCGTCACCTTCCATTAAAGGGTACCCGTTCAAATAACGGTGAAACATTGTCCGGCCAGCCGGGCTCAGTGCATCCCCTGCAGCCCGCTCCGCTTTGCACACACCAGTTTACATGATTATTCCACCGCCTTTGAGGGCAATCCCCATACGTCACAGGGCCTTTACAGCCCAATTCGTATAAACAACCTTCTTCACTGAAATGTTTTGCAAATTTATGTTCATCAAAATCCTTCCGTCTTTCACAATTATCGTGGATACATTTGCCGAAAAACATTTTCGGCCGTCCATAACGATCCAACTCGGGCATTCCATAAAGCAAAATGTGCACGATTGTGCCCACGATCCAGTCAGGATGAGGCGGGCAGCCCGGTATGTTAATTACAGGCTTTTTTAGATAATCCTGTACTCCCGCCGCTCCGGTATAATTCCCGGCGGCCGCCGGAATTCCGCCGTATGAGGCACACTGTCCTACCGCAATTATTGACTTTGCCGAATCAGCTAATCTCGTTACCCATTCACCCGCCGGTATACCTTTGCCGTCCCTCTCACCAATTCCGCAGTATTTACCGCTCGCTGCCGGAATCGCCCCTTCAACAATCAGATAATATTGCCCTTTTTTATTTTTTATCGCGTCTTCATACACCGACAATGCAAGATCACCTGACGCCGCCATTATATTAGGATGAAATCCCATGCTTATTATTTCTAACAAGACTTCTTTAATACTCGGGTGCACGGAATTAAGCAGGGAAATTGAACACCCGGTACAATTCATCCCATCAAGCCAAAGCACCGCGGGTTTGGTTTCCGAAGCTTCCACCATGACCCTGTAAATTTCAGGAATAAGGGCTTGAGAAAATCCGGCAGTTATTGTCAAACCGCTGAACATTTTCAAAAATTCCCTTCGGGTTAATGCCAACTTTTGTCCTCCCCGCTTCTAAAAACAATCTCTAATTAATACCTCTGCAATCTGGACCGCGTTGGAAGCCGCGCCTTTCAGTAAATTGTCGCTTACTATCCACATATTCAGGCCGCTTGGTATCGACTCATCCTCGCGGATACGCCCGACAAATACCTCATATTTATCTTCAGCGTTTACAGCTAAAGGATAAATGTTTTTTGACGGGTCATCTTCAAGAATAATCCCGGGCGATCTTGAAAGAATTTTTCTGGCCTCGTCCGGTGTAATTTTCTTTTCTGTTTCGATATTCACGCTCTCCGAATGGCTGCGAAATACGGGAACGCGAACAGTCGTAGCTGTCACTTTAATTGTATCATCTTCCATGATTTTGCGTGTTTCATTTACCATCTTCATTTCTTCTTTTGTATATCCGTTCGGCAAAAATACGTCTATATGCGGCAAACAGTTAAACGCGATCTGGTGAGGATATACTTTAGGCGGATACTTGTTTTTATTAATCAGGGCCTTTGTCTGCTCCAGAAGTTCAACTATCGCCTTCGCGCCGGTGCCTGAAACAGCCTGGAACGTGGTAACGACAATCCTTTTGATTCTGGCTACATCATGGATTGGCTTTAGCGCCACTACCATTTGTATCGTTGAACAATTCGGGTTCGCGATAATCCCCTTGTGTTTTTTTATCATGTGAGGATTGACCTCAGGCACAACCAGGGGGATGTCCTTGTCCATTCTGAAGGCGCTGGAATTATCGATCACAACCGCCCCCGATTTGGCCGCGGCGGGAGCGAACATCCTGCTTCTTTCCGCGCCCGCGGAAAAAAGAGCTATGTCTATACCCCTGAATGAATTCTCTTTTAATTTCTGGACAGTATATTCTTTTCCTCTGAAAACTATCTTCTTCCCTGCAGAACGCGATGACGCCAACGGCAAAATCCCTTTTACGGGAAATTTCCTGCGCTCCAATGTTTTAAGCATCTCCTGTCCTACCGCCCCTGTCGCCCCGGCCACCGCCACATTATAACTCTTCGGCATATAACTCCTTTTTATGTTATCGTTTTACTTTTAACGTTTTATGTTTTCAATAGATTATATCAAAAATTATTTTATCTTCAAACAATTATTTGAGGGGTCGGGGTGTTTCGACCACTCAAGCTCCCCTATCTGCCTTTACTTATGTTAAATTTCTTTTTTATCCTAATTATGTAAAAGCCATGATAGCTTCTGGAAATGCTGAAATAGAAGGCGAAGTGATAGCTATATACGCAGAGCCGCAAATTATCAACTTTCCCCCACTGCCATCTACGTCTTTTATTACCAAGATTAAAGTTATTCGAATACTATTTAAAGTGAATTAATTCCTTCAGTTGAGGACATTAACGCTGAGAAACTGGGAATTTCATGGATATATATAAAGTATAGAATAGAAGATGTTCTTAAATATTGAACTTTTTTGTATTATTAGAATCTTAAAATGATGATTGACAAACAAAAAAGAATGTTATAAAATAGTCGTTATTATGGTCAGAATGAAATATAAAATATACTATGACGATGAGGTAAGTAAACATCTTGAGCATATTGAAAGGAAATACTGGCGATTAATACGAGAAGAAATTGAATTACAATTGACGTATCAACCTGATGTTGAAACAAAAAATAAAAAACCTTTAAAAAAACCTCCAATAGATAATAAATGGGAAATAAGGTTTGGTCATAATAATATATTTAGAGTATTTTATTCCATACTTTCTGAAAAGCAAGAAGTATGGATTCATATGATTGCTCGTAAGATTAATAACAAGCTCTTTGTAGGAGCAAAGGAGATAGAATTATGAAGATAGCACCTCTTGCAGAAGTAAAAACAAAATTTAGCGAATATATAAATGAAAGCCATAAAGGGACAGTTGTTGTAACAAAAAATGGAAAAGTGACAGCAGTATTGCTTGGTATTGAAAACGATGATGAACTTGAAAGAATAATCTTATTCAACTCAAAACAATTTCAATCGATGCTCCAAAACTCTGAAAAACGGATGGAGAAGAAAAAAGTAACACATGATGAATTCTGGAAGAAAATGGAGAACATAAAATAAATTCAGATTTTAACATGGCAATTCAGGGGATGTTTTGGGGGACGACTTAGGCGACTTAGCGACTTAGGGACGGACTTAGCGGACTTAGTAGCGGACTTACGGACTTACTTAGGACTTAGGGGAATGAAATTGCTTAGACAACAAGGTATTAATGAAGACGCGCGGATCGTTGATGAATTCTGACACTTATCATCCCTATTCTGAAATCCCATCGACAAACAACAAGAAAAGATATGATTCACGAAAATAGTTGACAAAAGATAGACATTGTCATATAATGCAAATATGAAATTTGATTGGAATCCTGATAAAAATAAATGGTTGAAAGATTATCGTAGCATTAATTTTGATGAAATAACATGTTTAATTGATAATGGTTATCTAATGACCATATTAAATCATCCAAAGAAAGCAAAACAAAAAATATTTGTTGTTGAACGTGATGGATACGCATATAATGTGCCATTTGTTGAAGAAACAGACGGAACTTGTTTTCTGAAAACAATATATCCAAGCCGTTCATCAACAAAAAAATATTTGAGGAGATAATCAATGAAAAAAATACTACTTGACAAAGAAGAATTAAAATTAGAAAGAGAGATTGAAAAAGGCGAATGGAAACCTGTGCCAAATTTAGAAAATGAAATCAAGAAATACCAAAAATATGCTCGTTATACACTGAATAAAAATAAAAAAATAAACGTAACTATTCAGCATAAAAACACAATTATTTCATAAACTCCGGTAACTCTCCCCTGAATAATAAGTTCAAAGCCTGTACAGAACCGACTCCATTTTTTCTGCACGTCGAAATATAGCTTCTGAT
>JBFMCF010000124.1 GCA_040754625.1 bacterium
GCAAAGACAAAATGGACTAAAAATGTAACAGCTACACTTCGATTAAATTGTATTTACGAAAACCCAATCCCAGTTTTTCCGCGTAATCAAGCTGAATATTCCAGTCAATATGAGGGTAAATACCTTTGAATTTGTCCTCGCCGGGCAATATGTTGTTTGTAAGCCGTGTATTTGCCAATCCCTGGGTTTTGTTCACTAAATCAACGCTTGCCTGGTCAATCGCGACAGGGTCAAGAGAGGCGAGTATTCCTATATTTGGAACAATAGGGCTGTCTGAAAACGGGTAGCAGTCGCATTGCGGAGAAACATCCAGTATAAAATTAAAAAAAGCCGATTTATGCTTTTTATTATAAAGTACCGCGTACGCGTATTCAACTATTTTTTCCTGGAATACGGAAGTATCCGGGTTCCAGTTTATCTGTATGGCTTTGCTTTGGCATATTGCGAGGCATTCTCCGCATCCTATACATTTCGACTGGTCAATTTGCGCGTTGGTTTGAGTTAAAGTAATCGCATTTCCCGGGCACCATGAAACACATCTTTTACACAAAGTGCATTTATCTTTTTTAACTTTTGGCCGGACATCGGAATGCATGGCAAGTTTCCCGCCCTTGCTGCCGGAGCCCATTCCGATATTTTTTAAAGCCCCGCCGAAACCTGAGAGCTCGTGCGCCTTGAAATGGCTTAACGCAATAATACAGTCAGCCTGTGCGATTTCCTTTCCGATCAGGGCTTTCTTAAAATGTTTTTGGTTTATTGTCACTTCTTCATAGGAGGCGCCTTTAAGGCCGTCCGCGATTATTGAAGGGACACCCACGGTTGAGTATGTGAAACCGTTGGCAATCGAGGTTTCCAGATGGTTTACCGCGTCGGACCGGGATGCCAGATATAAGATATTTGAGTCGGTTAAAAAAGGGTATGAATCATCTTTTTTTAGTAATTCGGCGATTTTTCTCACAAATATCGACCTTATAAAAGACGAATTTCCTTTTTCCCCGAAATGGATTTTTACAGCGGCGAAATCTTTTGGCGAAACACAGTTTGACACCCGGCAGGATTTATACAGCCGTTCTATTTTTTTAAATAGATTATCCTCTGCTTTTAATTTTAAAGAGGCAAAATATACGGGGGAATTCATTATTATTTTTTTCTTGGGAAAATCTTTTCCCAATCTATTAGAATCGGCGCGGCTATATAAACTGTTGAATATGTGCCTGAAATGAATCCAATAACAAGCGCAAAAGCAAAATCATGTATCACAGGCCCCCCAAAAAGAAATAAAACAACAACACTGAAAATTGCGGTCAAAGTAGTTAATATCGTCCTGGAAAGGGTCTCATTTATACTTCTGTTAACCAGGGAAGGATAATTATCCTTTGGATATAAACGTATATCTTCCCTTATACGGTCAAATATTACGATAGTATCATTTACTGAAAAACCGATTAACGTCAATATCGCGGCCAAAACGGTTAAATTAAATTCTTTATTCAAAAATGAAAAAAAGGAGAGAGTGATTAAGACGTCATGTATCAGGGCCAGAACAGCCGCAAGGCCGTATTTGAATTCAAAACGGAAACTTAAATAAATTATTATTCCAAGCCATGAAAAGATCGTTGCCAAAACAGCCTTGGATTTTAAGTCCTTGCCTACTAAAGGGCCGACATATTCGACACGCTCAAAGCGGATTTTATTTTTGCCGAATTTATTTTCAAAAGCCTCTGTTATTTGTTTATTTACTTTTTCATATACTGTGCCTTCCGCGTTTTCCGCCACTTTTTCCTTATTTATACGAATGATTATGCTGTTCCTGTTCAAAACCTGTTGTATGGTGCTTTCTTCAAGGTTGATTGTTTTAAGGACCGACCGGACTTCTGCGACATCAGGATTATTTTCAAAAGCAATCTCCATAAGGACGCCTCCCCTGAAATCCACGCCCAAATTCAGCCCGCCTTTTATAATCATGGAAATTATTCCCGCTGTTATAATAACAAGTGAAATTGTTATTGCTGTATACCTGTATTTGACAAAATCAAAATTTATATTACGGAATAAATTCATGGACACTCCAACTTAAATGCTTATTTTCTGGGTCCTGCTCGCATTGGACTCCTGCAAAATTTTAGAAAGCACAACGGCCGTAAACATGCTTGATAAAAGGCCGATTGTTAAAGTCACGGCAAAACCTTTTACGCTTCCGGTCCCAAACCAGAATAAAAATACAGCGGAAATAATTGTCGTAAGATTAGCATCAAAAATAGTAATAAACGCTTTTTTATAGCCATTTTCAATTGAAGACCGGACGCTTTTTCCCTGTGCTATTTCTTCGCGAATACGTTCAAACACCAGGATATTAGCGTCAACCGCCATTCCAAAGGTCAGGATTAAACCTGCAATACCCGGCAAAGTTAATGTTGCGTTAAAAAGCGACATTATGGCAATTGTTATTATCATATTGATTAATAAAGCAAAATTGGCAATCACCCCTGAAAACTTATAATAAAAAAGCATGAATATCCAGATAGTCAATAGGGAAACAATGCCGCATAGTATGCCGCTTTTAATTGAATCACTGCCGAGGCTCGGCCCGATAGTCTGCTCCTGGCCTATTATAACAGGGCAGGGTAAAGCGCCTGCGCGAAGGACAATGGATAGATCCGCAGCTTCTTCCATGGTAAAATTACCGCTTATTTCGGCGCTGCCGCCTGGTATAAGTTCCCTGATAACAGGAGCTGATTTTACCACTCCGTCAAGGACGATGGCAAGTCGCCGCCCTACATTATCGCCTGTTATATCCGCGAACATCCTGGTGCCTTCGTCATTAAAACTTATTGTTACTCTCGGCTCATTAAATTCTCCAAATTTTATTTGTACATCTTTCAGATATTTCCCGGTAATTGACGCCTTTTTGTTTATCAGGATCTTTTCATGGCTGACATTTCCTCTTTCATCTTTATGTTCTATTGTTAAAAGATCATCATATTCCGGTATCTGGTTATTTTTAACAGCGCTCTGTAAATCTGTCTGTTCATCTACAAGCTTGAATTCGAGCATGGCGGTTTTACCGATTAATTCTTTGGCCCTGTTCGGGTCTTTTATGCCGGGCAGTTCCACTATAATTTGATTTGTTCCCTGCCGCTGTATGATTGGTTCGGCAACCCCGAACTGGTCTATGCGGTTCCGGATAATTTCCTTGGCAACCTCAACCGCGTCATCGGCATTTGATCCTTCAGGAAGTTTTGATGTGTCAACCTCAAGGATGAGATGAATCCCTCCCTGGAGGTCAAGGCCGAGGTTTATGCTTTTTTTAGGCAGATATTTTCCTATAATTTCAGGAAAGGTTATGTTTGCCGTAGGCATGGCATATAATAATGCCGAAGCGATTATTAATATTGCTATATATAATTTTAATTTTTTCATGATTATAAAAATTAGTTATATATTCTACGAAAAATATTTAGTTATGTCAATAAGTTTTTGATTATTATTTGTAAATTTTATTTTTTTCTTGACGGAATAAACATACTTTAGTATAATAATAATCTTCGCAAGTAACAAATCTTAAAGAGGGATTTCTTAAAATATTAAATAAAATTTAAAAAATAATTTAAATCAGGTAGGGGGAAACATGAAAAATTTTTCTACTAAGATATTATTAATAATATTAGCTTTAGCAATAATTTTTCAATTTAAGAATTTAAGTTATGCCCAGAATATACCAGCCTGTTCTTCGTGTCACAATGTTCCGGGAGGGCAGTTTTCAGTCGCTCCCGTAGATTTAAATAATTGTAATATATGCCACGCAAATCTTATAGCAGGTACCTGTGACAGCGGCACGGTATCAACTCCTTACGGAAATTATAAAAGCAGCCCCCCGGACTCAAACGGCAATGTCCTTCATTCTGAACACGCGGGAATAAATAATCCGTCCGCAGACCCAAGCTGTCAAAACTGCCATATACAGACAGATTGCAATACATGTCATACAACTGTTAACCACAATGCCCATTTTAGCACAGACCCGTCTTATCTGCCGAGAAACTTGACTGTTGCCAACGGGACAAGCGTTTACAATAAGGATTTCAATTGCGCGAATTCATTATGTCATAACACTATTGCTAATTCTGTTGCGAATACAAGCAGGGTTCTCGCGATAGACAGCCAGACTTATGGAAGTATATCAATCGATGCCGGAGACAGCCCTAAAGGCATAGCGGTAAATAATAATACAAACCGGGTTTATATAACGAACTATAACAGTAATACTGTTACAGTAATAGATTCCGACACGAGCAGCATAAGTTTTAACCAGGCGATAGGAACAATTAGTGTGGGTAATAACCCTTATGATATTGCGGTAAATGTAAATACAAATATTATATATGTGACTAACACATCGGATAACACAGTTTCAATAATAGATGGTAGCTCAAATCTTGTAATTGCGGCAATTAATGTGGGGCTTTACCCGAGAGATATAGAAGTTAATTCAGCGACTAACGAGGTGTATGTGGCAAATTATGGAGGCGGTTATATTTCGGTAATAAATCCGGACATGGGTAACCAGGTTTCCAATATTTTTGTCACCGGCATAAAACCGCAAGGCATGTATGTTGACAGTGTTTCCAATAAGATTTATTTGGGCGTAATGGAAACGAACCCGGACCCACAGGTAAAAGTTTATAATATTCTGGTCATTGACGGCGGGACAAAATCTGTTACAGGCAATATTGCAAATACGGGGATCAGCAACGACATAGTTTTAAACGCGCCAGCCAATCGAATATATAGTGCGTCTGATGATAAAATAGTTGTAATTGACAGCAATAGCCTTGGGATAATGCAAAACATAAATATAAATAATAGTGTTATTACAAGTGTTGCGATTTATCCGGAAGCAGGGCGGCTCTATGCGGCGGTTAAAAATAGCGACAACAGTGAAACTCTTTATGTCTTGAACAGCATAAATGACAGCTATGATATAATTAACACAATCCAGTTGGTAAAAAACACACAAAAAGTAAGGGTAAATAATAATAACGGCTATATATATATTTCCGGAGGATTATCGACTATTGTGCCGGAAACAAACCCTTCATGTTTTAATTGCCATACGGATGTTTCAAAACATTCTCCTTCATATCATGACCCCAATCCGAGGCAGACAGAGAATGCTGTATGTAATTTATGTCATAACCAGACTAATTTGATTGATATTCATAGCGCATATAACTGGAGCTGTGTTTCATGCCATGTGGGGATGGGGCCAAATTACGGACAAACAGCTCTGACTGTAATAAACGTATACAAAACGATATCTAATCCAACTTACGCGGACAAGGCGGGATGCCAGGACTGTCACCCCAATGTAACAGGGACAAAGGGTGAGCCTATTTCCCTGCAGAACAGTAATCATATAACATTGCATGACCCGAACCCGAGACAGACAGAAAACGCAGTATGTAATTTATGCCACAGCCAGGCTAATCTGTCGGCTGTTCATACGGCGGTAAGCTGGGATTGTCTGGCATGCCATAACGGAACAGGTCCGAAATACGGAACTACGGCAGTTTCAGTAATAAATGCGTATGCTTTATCGGGAAAAACTTACGCGGACAAGGCGGGATGCCAGGATTGTCACCCGACAGTAACAGGGACAAAAGGAAACCCCGTATCACTTGATAATGCAAGTCATTATGCTTTACATGATCCAAATCCAAGACAAACAGAGAACACAATATGTAACTTATGTCATACAGGGACAAATCTGGCAATTGAACATAAGAATAACAATTGGAATTGTGACGCGTGCCATCTGGGAACAGGTCCGAATTCAGGTGCCGCGGCGCAGACATATATAGCGTTTTACATGTCATTGCCGGATACTGCAAAAACATATGATGCTAAAGCAGGATGCCAGGATTGCCATTCAACGGTTACAGGTGTAAAAGGTAATTCCGCGTCACTTTCAAATAGTACTCACGTAACACTGCATATACCGAACCCCGCAACAAGTACACCGTGTAACACGTGCCATAATACTGCCCTAACTTTGCCGGAATTGCATAAAAATATTGCAGATGGATGTCTGGGGTGCCATAGTGATACGGCATGGACAGAAGCGAAACAGGCAATTGCAAAATACCACGCGAACCCGATACCTGAAAACAGGGCGGGGTGCACGGATTGCCACGGCCAGGTAAGCCATACATGCGTTACATGCCATGAAGAACAGAGAAACGCGAGAAGGCCGGTAACACCCGAGTTTGGATTGAATTCTCATCATGTCGCGGGCGTGGTCAGCCCGGAAGACTGTATGTCCTGCCATAATACAGACAATCATGGAAGCGGGATTGTGTATCTGAAAAACATAGATGGTGAAGGAACAATCGCCTTTGATCCCAACGATGCAGATTCTTTAAATCCTTTCTGCCTGGGATGTCATGACGCGGACAGCAAAAATTCAGTTCCTTTTACAGACGGGAAGAAACCAATATCATCAGGCAGAAACTGGGACAGCACGGATATTGAGACTAAATATTCAAATACAGGAACAGCGGATTCCAATAAATATCCGCCGACACAAACACCTCCGGGTCATTCGTCAACAGGATGGAAATATAACACTGTCCCGAATGAAAAGAAGGCGTATTCGCCGCATGGGAACCCTGCGGCAAACCAGCCTAATGGAAATACTTCAGATAAAGCTGTGCCGTGTTTTGGATGCCATAACTCACATGGCTCAAGTTTGCCGGCTTTAATTAAGACAACAGATAATTATTTACCATCAAGTATTGAAGATTTCTGCTGGGACTGTCATTTGAATGATGACGTGAATGCTCCTTATAAGGCATCAGATTATTTAAATGATGCGGATAATAATATAGTGAGAGATTATACCGGCGATGACAGGTGGGGTAAAAATGACGGGACAGGTTTTAAAGGTGACTGGATGGGAACATTTACTTACAAAAACGGAAGGTTTGTGAGCAGTCATTTTTATCCGAGCAAAACACATGACTCAACAGGGATATGGCAGAGAAATCCCATCAATTGCACGGACTGCCATGATCCCCACGGTGTTAATTCGAGCCTTACAAACGCGCAGTATATGGTTCCTATTTTGAAAGGGACGTGGCTGATATCCCCGTATAAAGAAGACAGGGCGCCGATGGCAAGTTTCGAGAGCCAGATGAATGATCCTTATTTTTCAGGCGGAGGAGAACCGGTACCAAGCGGAGCGCCTCAGGGCGGTAAAAAACCGCGCGCGAATCCCGATCTGGATTTTAACAACCCGCCCAATCCCGGCGGGGGGTATCCCAATAAGACCGGCGGGCAGGGGCATGAAGGGTATTTTATTGACGCAAATACATTTGGAGCAATTAATAAATATACAAGCACATGGATTGGTGCCAGGGCATGGGACAACGGGAAAATAATCACATCCAACAGGATAACCGAAGATGAAACCAAATTTGCGGGTCTGTGTTTAAAATGCCATAATAAAACGGCGTTAAAGACAATCTGGGGCGGGCACGGTGTTGTCAAAGGCTGGGGAGGCGCAAGCAAAGACATATTTACAAGCAACATGGCGAGAGGTCAAGAAAAAGCTAAACCCGGCGCTGGTGTCCATAATATGGGGCAGTATAGCGATGGAGACGGTAATTATGCCCGCGGATACCGCTGGGATGTTGACCCGCGCTCCAATTATCAGCAAAAATCAGGGTATATCCAGACCGATTATCACCAGTTTGTCTGTTCGAAATGTCATTCACCTCACGCGTCGAGATTACCAAGACTGATGATAACAAATTGTATTGACACAAAAGGAAACCATACCGATTATCCTTATGAGCTGAACGATTTGGCGACTAATTGTCATGATACAAATGACGGCGCGGGATGGAATAACAAAACTCCATGGATTGAACCGACGGACCCTGTTACAACAGCAACAGTTGATACCGCTCAAATTGTGCCGAGTTCATCAACTGTTTTGACCGGAGAAAGCAAGACATTGACTTTCATGGCGAAAAATAACAAGACTTACACATTGAAATATTTCACTGCGGAGTTTTCTTACAATTATTCAGTTCTGGATATTTCGAATTTGAACTGTACGCCGCCGGCAAGAATAGCTTCCATAGATGCTAACAACAGGACAATTACTCTGAGATGGGAGAATATTAACCCGAGGATTGTGATGATGGCGACATTTGACTGCAAGAGCGATTATACAGGAAATTACGAGATAACAAAAAGCAATATAGAATATAAAGATGAAAACGACAATGTATACTACGGCACCTGCAATAATGCCGTAATTAATGTAGTAGATACTATACCGGATACTCAGTCGCCAAGCGTACCTGCTAATTTAAGATATACGAGCAAAGGCCGGAATTATATTAGTCTCGCGTGGAATGCCTCTACAGATAACGTGGGTGTAACAGGTTATAATATTTACAGAAAAAAAGGGTCATACGGCACATGGTCAAAAGTTGGGACTTCACAGGTTCTTTCATATAATGACACAGGGTTAAGCAGCAGTACTACTTATTATTACAAAGTATCGGCATATGATGCTGCTGGCAATGAATCAGCACAGAGCAGCCAGATTTCAGTGACAACTTCAAAATAGAAAATTAAATGGCCCCGGTTTAATCAGGGGACGCTCTAAAGGGGGTGAATTTTAATGAAAATTAAATACATGAAACCGGCTATAATCAAAACTTCTTACATCCATCCTTGCTAAGAATTTTTTTAATCTTTTATTCTGTAAACTACCCTGCCAGCTTGATGAGGCGGGGTAGTTTATTTTAGGGAAAAGAATGTGTCGTTGAAAAATAAATAAATTATGTTGACAAATATCATACAACCATATTACAATTAATACATGATAATTTTTGATTCCTCAACAATAATTCTTTTGTCAAAAATAGAAATATTAGAGCTGTTTGTTGAAAATTTCAAGGGTAAAATATTAATACCTGAAAAAGTCAAGTTTGAAATATCCAGGGAAGATAAACAAGACTATTCCTTAGTATCGGGTTTAATTAAAAACAAGAAAATAGGCATTCAAAAAGCGGGGGATGAAAAACAAATACAGAAATTGATGAAAGATTTCAATATAGGAGAAGGTGAAGCGGAGGTATTGGTGCTTGCCCTTCAGGAGAATGCAAAAGTTGTCGCGACAGACGACAGAAACGCGATAAAAGCGTGCAAAGTGCTGAAGATAGATTTTTTAACCGCTATTTCAATTTTGCTTAGAGCGTTTGAAAAGAAATTAATTGATGAAGAAAGAATGCTGATCAAACTGCAGAAACTTAAAATGTTCGGAAGATACAGCGTTCCGATAATCGAAGATGCGGTAAAAAGAATAAAAAGGAGAGAAGAAGATGGCAACCAAAACACTAAGCATAAGAATGAGTGACGATGATTACAAGTTCCTTTCCCGGCTTGCGAAAGAAGAGAAGGAGGATGTTTCAAAGGCCGTAAGGGAACTTGTCGATACCGGCCGGGTGATGCTCGCGATAGAAAAATACAAAAAGTCGGAAGCTTCTCTCGAGAAATCCGCGAAAATCGCGGGTGTTTCCATATCAAAAATGATGGATATTTTAAAGGAATATTGTGTGGATACGAACCTGGATTTTGAAGATTATCTTGGGAGCTTAAATTCAATACGAAAAATCTGGTAAGTAGCGAAATTTATTCTTTATTTAATCCGGACATTTCCTTCCCCTTGACTTTATATCAGTATAATTATATACTTTATAAATTATGGTTCATTCGCATTTTGTTCATCTTCATGTTCATACAGAATACAGCCTCCTGGACGGCGCGTGCCGCATTGACGATCTGATAAAACTTGCCAAAAAATATCATATGCCCGCCCTTGCCATAACCGACCACGGTAATATGTTTGGTGCGATAGAATTTTATGAAAAGGCAATGAAGGAGGGTATAAAACCGGTCATCGGGTGCGAGGTATATATTGCGCCCAACAGCCGCTTTGAAAAAGAATCCAGGGGAATTTCTGACGCATCATACCACCTTGTTCTCCTCGCAAAGGACAAGACAGGCTACAAAAATTTAATGGAACTTGTAAGCAAAGGGTATCTTGAGGGGTTTTATTACCGGCCGAGAATCGATAAGGAGATTTTAAGGGAGTTTAGCCGCGGCCTTATTTGCTTGAGCAGCTGCCTGAAAGGAGAAATCGCAAACTTGATTCTTTCAGGGAGATTGGATGACGCAAAAAAAACCGCGAATTTTTATAAGGACATTTTTCCGCCAGGGGATTTTTTCCTGGAAATTCAAAATAACGGTTTAAAAGAACAGTCGGCTGTTTCTGAAAGTTTGATTATGTTAAGTAAAGAACTTGAAATTCCCCTGGTTGCCACGAGTGACTGCCATTATCTTCAAAAAGAAGATGCGAAGGCACATGACATGCTCCTTTGCATCCAGACAGGTACCACCCGCAGTGACCCTAAGAGAATGCGGTTTTCTTCTGAAGAATTTTATTTCCGCTCTCCAGATGAAATGAATGGACTTTTTAAAGATATTCCTGAGGCAATTTATAATACTATTGATATTGCTGAACGGTGCAACCTTGAATTATTTTTTGATCAAATTTATCTGCCTCACTTTGAAGTCCCGCGCAATGATACTCCTCTTAATTATCTTGAACGGCTTTGCAGGGAAGGTTTGAAAAAACGCTATGGTGAAATTACTCCTGAGATTGAAAACAGGTTGAATTATGAGTTGAAAGTTATCAATAAAATGGGTTACCCGAGTTATTTTTTGATTGTCTGGGATTTTATACGATATGCAAAAGAACATGATATCCCTGTAGGGCCCGGCAGGGGGTCTGCTTCAGGGAGTATTGTGTCTTATGCGCTGGGAATAACCAATCTTGACCCGATAAAATACGGGTTGATATTTGAAAGGTTCTTGAACCCGGAAAGGGTGAGCCTTCCTGATATAGACATTGATTTTTGTTATGAAAGAAGGGCTGAAGTAATTGATTATGTAACAAAAAAATACGGCGTGTCGAATGTGGCCCAGATTATCACATTCGGGACCATGGCCGCGCGGGGTGTTATTCGCGACGTGGGAAGGGTTTTGGATATGTCTTACGCGGAGGTTGACAGGATTGCGAAATTAATACCTTTTGAACCTGACATAACGCTCGATAAGGCGCTTAATTCGGAAGAGGAGCTTTCAAGGCTTATTAATACAAGGGAGGATGTTAAGGAGTTGTTCGATATTGCAAAAAGGCTTGAAGGTCTCACACGCCACGCTTCGATGCACGCGGCAGGTGTTGTTATTTCTAAAGATAATCTTACGAATTACGTCCCTCTTTTCCGCGGCGCGAACAATGAAGTGATTACACAATATGACATGAATTCGATTGACAGGATAGGACTTTTAAAGATTGATTTCCTGGGATTGCGCACTTTGACGGTTATTTTTGATACAATTCAGATAATAAAAAGGACCAAAAATATCAATGTGAATCCCGACGAACTTGTGATGGATGACCCGGCAACTTATAAGGTTTTAATCAATGGGAATTCAATCGGAATATTTCAGCTTGAAAGCAGGGGAATGAGGGATTTACTCAGGAAATTAAAACCGGGGACTTTTGAGGATATAATCGCCCTTATCGCTTTATACCGCCCCGGTCCCCTGGGAAGCAACATGGTCGATGATTTTATTAAATGCAAGCATGGTTTGATGAAGATAAAATATCTTCATCCAAAACTTGAAGATATCCTGCAAACTACCTATGGAATAATACTTTACCAGGAACAGGTTATGAAGATAGCTGAGGCCGTGGGTAATTTTACAATGGGGCAGGCTGACATTTTACGAAAGGCAATGGGGAAAAAGATCCCGGAGGTCATGGATCGCCAGAGAAAGACTTTTGTTGAAGGCGCGAAAAAAAACGGGATCGATCCCAAAATTTCCAATGAGATATTTGACCTGATGGCGAAATTCGCGGGTTACGGTTTTAACAAGTCTCATAGTGCCGCTTACGCGATGGTGGCATACCAGACAGCTTATCTTAAAACACATTTTCCGACAGAGTTTATGGCCGCGCTTCTGACGTCTGAAATGGGTGATAATAAAAAAATTGTTTTATATGTTGAGGAATGCCGCAGGATGAACATTGATGTACTGCCACCCGATATTAATGAAAGTTTTGCAAAATTTACCGTGGTTAAAGAAAGGGTGATACGTTTTGGGCTTAACGCGGTAAAAAACGTCGGCGAGGCTGCAATTGAATCTATAATTTCAGGGAGAAAACAGCTTAAAAAATACAAAACACTTTTGGAATTTTGCAAGACCGTGGATTTAAGGGCTGTAAACCGGCGTGTAATCGAAAGTTTAATTAAATGCGGGGCGTTTGATTCGTTGGGAATTTACCGCTCCAGGCTCCTTGCGACCCTGGATGAAACAATGGAAGTCGCCTCGGGGATTCAAAAGGATAAACAATCAGGCCAGTTTTCTTTGTTTGGGGCCGAGGAAAATGGTGGCCGGGAAATCAAAATACCTGATATTGAGGAATGGCCGGAAAGCCAGCTTTTAAACATGGAGAAGGAGATGCTTGGTTTATATATTTCAGGGCACCCGTTAGACCATTATAAAGAAGAAGTAAAACAATGGACAAATTGCAATACGACGGATTTGATAAATATGTCGCAGGATGATGAGGTGCGTATCGCGGGAATTATCAGTTCTATAAAGAAGACAATTACAAAAAAAGGCGATAAGATGGGTTTTGCCGGCCTGGAAGACAGGCATAGTGTGGTGGAAGTTATTGTTTTCCCGTCTGTATTCAAGAATGCGGGAGAATTCCTCAACGAGGATGTTTTGATATTTGTGATGGGAAGATTGGATTTTTCAGGGGAACAGAATGAAAGAGTTAAAATAATCGCAGAAGAGATAATCCCGCTTTCTCAAGTAAAGGAGAAAATGACCGATATAATCCATATCAGGATAAATACGTTAGGATTAGAAAACAGTTTATTGGAAGAAACTAAAAAAATACTAAACAGCCATAAAGGCCGATGTTCCGTTTATTTGCATTTTTTAAAACCTTCAAAAGACGAAATTGTCCAAAAATTAAATTCTGATTATCTTGCCGCGCCCTCAAGTGAATTGATAGACGAAATTGAAAAAATCCTTGGTGACGGCAGTATTTGGTTCAGCAGCCGGAAAATATTTTTGAAAAATGGTTGATGTTTCTGTTAAAAATATGATATAATTTTCCCTAAAATAAATGTTTTAATGAGGAGATTATGAGCAGTATACCTTTGGAATTTGAAAATGAAGTATATATTTTGGAGAAGAAGATATTTGAGTTAAAAAAGACGGAAAACGCGGCTAAAAATTTAACAGAAGCCAGGGAATTAGAGGAAAAACTTGCACGGGTAAAGGAAAAAGTTTACGCATCACTGACCCCGTGGCAAAGGGTTCAGTTGGCCAGGCACCCGCAGCGTCCTTACACACTTGATTATATTAAATTAATCATTGATGATTTTATTGAGCTTCGCGGTGACAGGTTGTTTTCCGATGACCAGGCAATTGTTGGCGGTATAGCAAAATTTGATAATCAGTCCATAATGGTTATCGGCCATCAAAAGGGAAGAGGCACAAAGGACAATTTAGCCCGTAATTTCGGCATGCCGCATCCTGAAGGATACCGGAAAGCAAGAAGATTGATGAAATTGGCTGAAAAATTCGGTTTTCCTGTAATCACATTTATTGACACACCGGGTGCCTACCCGGGGATCGGCGCGGAAGAGCGGGGACAGGGTGAGGCCATTGCAAATAATATGGAAATAATGGTACGGCTTCAGGTCCCGATTATATGCGCGGTTATCGGAGAAGGTTCAAGCGGAGGCGCGTTAGCCATTGGAGTCGGGGACAAGATTTTAATGATGGAAAATGCTATCTATTCGGTTATTTCTCCTGAAGGCTGTGCGGCTATACTCTGGAAAGATTCCGCGAAAGTGGAGGAGGCTGCGGAGGCCTTAAAACTTACCGCGCCGGATTTATTGAAGTTCGGTGTCATTGACGAGATAATACCTGAACCAATCGGAGGCGCGCACCGTTTAAAAGAAGAGGCTGCCAGGAATTTAAAAAATTCCATAATAAAAAATCTGAAATTGTTACAGTCTATTCCCCTTGGACATTTGTTAGAAAATCGTTTTGATAAATTTAAAAAAATGGGAAGATTTATAGAATAGTGGAGATTATTCGCCTTAAATCCGGAAATATTTCAGCGGCTGGAATAAAAAGAATAAGAGATGTTTTAAAAAATGACGGGTTGGTAATTTTCCCGACAGATACTGTATATGGTCTGGCAGGAAACGCAGGCAGCAGTTTTGCACTCGAAAAGATATATAAATTAAAGAAAAGACCGAAGGATAAACCGTTTATAATTTTTGTTCCTGATATTGATTCCTTAAATAAACTTAAAATTAAGTTTGTTCCAAAGATAAAAAAGTTGCTTAATGTATTTTGGCCCGGAGCAGTTACTTTTATTTTTAGAAAAATCCCCCTTAATCCCCCTTTTTCAAAGGGGGAAAGAGGGGGATTTAAAAGAAGCGAAACGATAGCGGTTCGTATTCCCGGCCATCCGGTTGTTCTTGCCATACTTAAGGAATTTAACGGCCCGCTTGTGGTTACAAGTGCTAATATTTCGGGGAAAGAGGCACCTATTTATTTTAAACAAATAGACGCTGAGATTTTAAAAAATACTGATATAGCGGTTGATGAGGGTATTTGCAGGTTTGGTGTTGTGTCAACTATTGTTGATGTTAGTGAAAAAGAATTGAAAATTTTGCGGGAAGGCGCGGTTCCAAAAGAAAAAATAATAGAAATTTGGGGAGAATTAAATGGGGAAAAAGGCAAAAGTTTTAAAGAGTCCTGATAAAAAAACGGTAAAAGTCACAGATACCACCTTGCGTGACGCTCATCAATCTCTCTGGGCGACACGTATGCGGACGGATGATATCCTTCCTATCGCGAGTAAAATTGATGAAGTTGGTTATTATTCGGTTGAGGTTTGGGGGGGCGCCACATTTGACGTCTGCATGCGCTATCTTAACGAAGACCCGTGGGAAAGGCTAAAATTAATAAAAAAATATTTTAAAAAAACTCCTCTCCAGATGCTTTTACGCGGGCAGAACATAGTCGGGTATAAAAATTACCCTGATGATGTGCTGGACATTTTTATTAAAAAATCAGTTGAAAACGGCATAAGTATCTTCAGGATTTTTGATGCGTTGAACGATGTCCGTAATTTGGAAAAAGCGATTGAAATCACAAAAAGAGAAGGGGCGCATGCCCAGGGTAATATTTGTTATACCGTAAGCCCCTTTCATGATATTAAACATTATCTTGATTGCGCCCGCAGGCAGGTAAATTTGGGGGTGGATTCCTTAAATATCAAGGATATGGCGGGGATATTGACCCCATATATTGCCTATGATTTAATAAGCGCACTAAAAAGTGAATTTAAAATTACAATTCAGCTCCACTGCCATTCTTCCTCAGGCATGGCCGCTGTAAGCTACCTGAAAGGTATTGAGGCAGGTGCGGATATTATTGACTGCGCGTCTGCGCCTCTTGCCCTTTATACTTCCCAGCCTGCTATAGAAACCATGATAGCCATCCTGCGTGACACTGATAAAAAAATGAATTTTAACATGGCTAAATTAAAAGAAGTGTCCGACTACTTTGAAGCCCTTTCAGAGAAGAAAAAATTAATGCGGCCTCAGCAGTCGCTGATAGACATCGCGGTCATAACTCACCAGGTCCCTGGGGGCATGGTATCAAATTTAATTGCCCAGCTGGATAAACAGAAGGCGCTTGATAAACTCGAAGAAGTTCTTGTTGAAATCCCGAAGGTGAGGCAGGAGTTAGGCTATCCTCCTTTAGTTACGCCTACAAGCCAGGTAATCGGCACCCAGGCAGTATTTAACGTTTTAACCGGTGAAAGGTATAAAATTGTGCCGGAAGAAGTCAAAGATTATGTCAGGGGTTTATACGGCCGTTCACCCGCGCCTATGGATGAAAAGGTCAAACAAAAAATTTTAAAAGGAGAAAAATCCATAAATGTCCGTCCGGCTGATTTGCTTTCTCCTATAATGGAAAAGGTCAAAGCTGAATTGGAGCCGGATCTCGTGCAGAAAGAAGAGGATTATATTTCTTACGCGCTTTTCCCGAATGTCGCTTTGAATTTTTTCCGCTGGAGAAAATATCCTGAAAGATATCCGCCGGCTGAAGACCCTCTTTCTGCGGTTAACGTTGAAGTTGAAAAAAAAGTAAAAGAGAAAGATACAGTCGAAGAAATAAAAAATATTGTAAAAGTTATGGAGGTTAACAATATTGCAGAATTAAGCGTGGAGGAAAAAGACAGCAAATTCAGGATTAAACGCAATATGGGTATTATGCTGGAATCAATTGAGGGATTAGTCGGCGGCACTATAACCGAACCTTTAAAAATGGTCCCCGGCATTGTTGAAGAAGAAATCGGACAGGGTAAATTTTATGTTGAATCACCCATGATAGGAACATTTTACCGTGCTACATCGCCCACCGCTGAACCGTTTGTTGAAGAGGGGGATGAGGTAAAACCCGGCCATGTCATATGTATTATCGAGGCCATGAAACTTATGAATGAGCTCCAGATTGAAAAAAGAGGACGCATAGAAAAAATACTGGTTAAAAATTCGCAGCCGGTCGAAAAAGGGCAGAAATTATTTTTAGTGAAAGAATTATAAAAAGTGGAGATAAAATTTGATTTTTCTCGCATTTTAAAGGATACATTTTTTTTAATATTATCTTCTATTATAAGCAAAGCCTTTACATTTTTTTTTATAATATTTGCCGTCCGGACCCTTAAGGCAGAGAATTTCGGCATTTATGGGTTAATCCTTTCCATATTGGCAATCTTTACCATTATTTCAGATTTCGGCCTTCAATCCCTGACAATCCGTGAAGTCTCGCGCGATAAAAATTCAGCTTCTCAATACCTGTCCCACAATTTGATTTTAAAGATAGTTCTGGTTTTTTTATCATATCTTGGACTCTATTTTTTTGTGATTATTTCTAATTACCCTTCCCAGGTTAAAAATCTGATTTTGATAGCAGGATTTGGCTTTGTTGCTGATTCTTTCCGAAATACCTTTAATGCATATTTTTTTATATATGAAAGAACAGACATATTGTCGTTTTTTAATGTTTTTGGCTCATTTATGAATGCAGTATCCGGGATTATTGTTTTAATTTTGGGGTTTGGATTAAAAGGGATAATAATACAAACTGTCTTAATGAACTGGCTCCTTTTTATAGTGGTTTTTTTAATTGTGATAAAAAAATTTGTAAGGTTTGAATTTAAAATCAAATATGATTTTGTTAAAAAAGTGATAAAAGGTGCTTTCCCTTTTGCCATGTTAACGATTTTATCCGTTATTTATTTCAAAATAGATACAGTTCTGCTTTCAATGTTCCAGAATGCCCGGGCTGTCGGCATTTATTCAGCCCCATACAAATTAGTAGAAGTTTTAATGTTTATTCCTGCAAGCTTAGCCGGGGTGCTGTTTCCTTTTGTATCATATTTTTCCATAAATTCATCAGAGAATCTTTTAAAAAGCTATCAATATTCTGTAAAAATTTTATTAATAATTATTTTGCCTGTTGCAATAATTACGATTATTTTCGGAGAACAAATCGTTCTCCTGGCGCTTGGAAACGAGTTTACAGACTCGGGTTTTCCTTTAAAAATTCTTATGCTGGCATTAATAATTATATTTATTAATGCACCGGCAGGAAATATTATCTATAATTCAAATTATTTATATTCGTTTATTAAATGGGCAGGTTTGAATACACTTCTTAATTTTATATTAAATTTGATTTTTATTCCTGCATATAGTTATAACGGCGCGGCATTTGTTACGCTTATTACAGAAATGACCGGCGCCGCCATTAATTTCTATTTTTTGAAAAAGATATTTGTTTAATATGAAACTTTCAATAATTATTGTTAATTGGAACACCGGAAATTTATTGAGAAACTGCCTGAGATCCATTTACGAAAATTACGGCCCGGCGGATTTTGAAGTTATAGTTGTTGATAATGATTCTAAAGACGGAAGCCCCAGGATGGTGGGAAAAGATTTCCCTGAAATTAAACTGATTAAAAACAAAGAGAACATGGGTTTCTCAAAGGCGAATAACCAGGCGATAGAAATATGCAGGGGAGATTACGTACTTATTTTAAATCCCGATATAATTATTAAAAAAAATGCGATAGAAAACATGCTGGAATTTTTAAATGTTAATAACGATGCCGGTGCAGCAGGCGCCAAATTCCTTAACCCTGATGGAAGTGTTCAAAAAGCGGGGTATTACCGGAGGTCTCCGTCCATAATTCAAATACTTTTATTTTATACAATACTTAACAGAATATTCAGGCATTTCCCGGGAATATGTTCCCGTTACTGGGAGAATGACGATATGGATAACCGGCACGAGGTTGACCAGATTCCGGGTGCCTGCGTTCTGGTTAAAAGAGAGGTCCTCGAAAAAACAGGAGGATTTGACGAGGATTATTTTATATGGTATGAGGATGTTGACTGGTGTTTCAGGATAAAAAGGGCCGGGTGGAAATTATATTATTGCCATGATGCTGAAATGGTGCATTATGGCGGGCAGAGTTTCATAAATGTCAATTCGGGTGAAAAAATTATTCTGTTTTATGCGGGCTTATTAAAATATTTTCAAAAGAACCATTCAAAAACAGATTATTTTCTGGCACGTTCAATAATTACCGTAAATTTTTTGATTGTCAATACAGCCCAGATATTAATGTATCCTTTTGCGGCAAAAAAACGCGGGATTTGGCGGGACAATATTTCCGCGCGCTGGAGATTTATAAAAAATGCATAGAAACATTTTTAAAAATCGGTTTGATAATAAAAAAAACAAATGGCTGACATTGATTTTATTATTGTATTTTGTTCTTGCAATAAATTATGCTTTAAACGTTCCAATATTTGAAGCGCCGGACGAGCCGGACCATTTTGCGCATATAAAATATTTGGTAAATAATAAACGGCTGCCGTTTTTAAACGTAAAAACGGCAGATGAGCCTGCCACAGCGATACATCCGCCGCTTTATTACTTTTTGAGCGCCATTATTTATGCCCCGTTCCAGGTTTTTGATCATCCGGTTGAGGTTATTCCCAATGAAAAATTCAGTTTAAAAAGCAGAAATAAATTTTTTCACGGTGAGGAAAAAATAATAAACCATATACCGTTTTATATTATAAGGTTGTTTTCCATTATGCTGGGAATGGGGACAATTATTTTCGGGTGGAAAATCGCGGCAGAATTTTTTAGGGAGAATCATTATCTCGTTAATTTATCCGCCGCTCTAATCGCTTTTATTCCACAGTTTGTTTATGTCAGCAGTGTTATCAACAGCGACAACCTGGCGAATTTTATTTCTACAATTGCTTTTTGGATTTTAATAAAAGTGGCCCAAAAAGAATATAATAGGAAAATTTATGTTGTTTTTTTGGGGATTTTGACGGGACTGGCGGCTATTACAAAATTTACAGTCCTGTTTTTAATCCCTTTTTCAGTTATTGTTTTTTATATTATAAAAAACAATAAAAAGGAGTTTTACGGTAATGTCATAATTATTTTTGTCCTTGTCATTGTTGTTTCCGGCTGGTACTATCTTAGAAACTACTTGATATACGGTTTTGCTTTGGGAGGGAATTTTGTGATAAAAAGAAGTATTTTCTCTTCGTATTTTATAAAACCTTTTGCGAATATCATGCTTCTTTCTTTTTTTGGGCTTTTTGGCTGGATGAGTATACTTATGGGCAAACTTGTCTATTGTTTTTATATATTATTTTATGGATTTGGTTTTTTCACATCATTAGGATTCATTTTTAAAAATTCATCATTAACAGAAAAACATCCTGACATGAAAGTCTTAAATTGGATTTTGTTTTTAAGTATTATATTAAGTTTGGCGTCTAATATAAGATATAATATGAATAGCGATGATTACCAGGGGAGGCATATGCTTCCGATTATTGCCCCTTTTGCGGTTTTAACGGTCCAGGGATTTTATTATATATTTTTTTGGTTCAAAGGAAAATATCTTATAAATCTATCGGAAAAAATAAAAACAATTTTTATTGTTGTGTTGATATTTGTCTTAGCGTATTTAAATATTTTTGTTGTTAATACCTACATTAAGCAGAGTTTTGCCGGGGCATTTATATGATTTCGATAATTATTGTGACATGGAATTCCGGAGAGCATTTATTTTCATGTTTGAAATCGGTTAAAAGCCAGACCGAAAAGGATTTAGAATTAGTTATTGTTGACAATAACTCAAGTGATTCGACAAAAGAAATAATAAAATCGTTTAAAACGGACATATTTATAGAAAATTCAAGCAACCTGGGGTTCGCAAGGGCAAATAACCAGGGTATCAGTGTCTCTAAGGGAGACTATATCCTGACATTAAATCCTGATGTGATCCTTGGCCCGCATTATTTAAAAAAAGTAAGAGAAGAAATTAAAAAAAAAGAAAAAACAGGTATGGTTTCAGGTATGCTGATAAGGCCCTCGGGGGTAATCGATTCACAGGGAATTTATCTAAGTAGCAGCAGGAGATTTTACGACATAGGGGAGGGGAGAGAATCTGGGACCCATCCAGGTTATGAACTGCTTGGCCCCTGTGCGGCGGCAGGTTTTTACAGCAGAAAAATGCTCGATGATATAAAAATCCCCCTTAGTCCCCCTTTTACAAAGGGGGAAATAGGGGGATTTGAATATTTTGATGAGGATTTTTTCGCTTATATTGAGGACGTGGATTTGGCCTGGCGCGCAAATATCCTGGGATGGAAAGCGGCTTATTGCCATGACGCGGTAGCAACGCATTTCAGGGGGGGGAGCCGCATTGATTCGCAGTGGAAGCAGTATCTTAGTTTTCGAAACCGTTATCTTATGATTATTAAAAATGAAAAGGTCACGCATTTAATGAGATACTTTTATCTTTTTATCTTATACGATTTAACCAGGGTGATATTTTTGTTTTTCAAAAATAAATATGTTACCGATGATAACCTGAAATTTTCAAATCTTTTAAAAAAGGCATGGAAGAAAAGAAAACTTATCCTGAAAAAACAGTTTCAATTATAATCATTAATTGGAATGGCGAGAAATATCTTCATGACTGTATTAAATCTGCCAGGTCGCAAAATTACGGGGTTTTTGAAATAATACTGGTTGATAACGCATCAAAAGATAATTCTTTATGTAGTTTACCCAAGGACGTTATTTTAATTAAAAATGATTCAAATAAAGGGTTTTGCGCGGCGGCCAACCAGGGAATTAAAACAGCTTCGGGGGAATTCATTATTTTATTAAATCAGGATATTATTCTTGACAGAAATTTTATTAAAAAGATTATTGATACTTTTACGGAAAATAAAAATACAGGAATGGTTTCAGGCAAAATATTAAGAATGGATAAAAAGACGATAGATTCAACCGGCCAGTTTATGAATTATTGGCTGAAACCAGTTGAAAGGGGATATAATAAGAAAGACTATGGGCAATTTGATAAAAAAACGGAAATATTTTCAGTCTGCGGGGCCGCGGCATGTTATCGGAGGGAGATGCTGGAAGATATAAAAATTGAAATAAAAACGCAAGTGGATGAAAAGCAGGATGAGTATTTCGATGAAAATTTTTTTGCATTTTATGAAGATATGGATTTAGGATGGAGGGCACAGTCAAGAGGATGGAGGGCATTCTATAATCCGGAAGCAATTGTGTATCACCAGAGAGGGGGGACGCAAAAGGGAAAACAGAGGTTCCAGATTTTAGGACGCTCTCCTGATTTACAGTTGAAGATTATAGCCAACAGGTATTTTATGATAATAAAAAATATTTCAAAAACGCATTTTTTGGTTTATTCACCGTTTTTGCTGATAAGAAGCACAATAGATTTACTGTTTATAATTTTTTATATTAAGAATTTTAAAAAAGTGCTGAATGAAATGATATTATTTAAGCCCGCATGGGAAAAGCGGGGTATAATTAAATCGAGAAAGTTGGTTTCTGATAAGATTATCCGGAAATTTATTGTTTGAAAAATATGAGCCTTATTTATTTGATAATATTTATATGTTCATTTTTGTTAGCCTTGTTTCTGACACCGTTTTTCAGGAATTTGGCACTTAGATTAAATATTTTAGATAATCCGGCGACAAATGCCCTGAAAACCCAGGATAAACCTGTGCCGTATCTTGGCGGGCTCGCTATCTATTTTTCCTTTATTATAGTTATTATCGGTGTGATAATGTTTTCCAGGCTTGAATTCAGCCCCGATATTGTGAGCATTATCATAGGAGGGACTGTAATCTGCCTCCTGGGGTTTATAGATGATATTTACAAATTGAGGCCTTTAATTAAATTTGTTTTTCAGTTTGTAGCCGCATTAATTCTCATATATTTTGATTTAAGGCTGAAAATATTTTTTTTGCCAAAAGCAGTAAATATTTTATTGACAATTTTATGGATTGTCGGAATTACAAACGCGTTTAACCTGATTGATATTATGGACGGGCTGTCCGGCGGTGTGGCTTTTATCGCGGGCATGACCTTTTTGTTTGTAGGGCTGCCCACTAACCAGATTTTTATTATTCTGTTTTCCTGCGCCCTCACAGGTTCAGTTATCGGATTTTTGCCGTATAATTTGAAGCCTGCTTCAATCTATATGGGAGATGCCGGGAGTCAATTCCTGGGATTTGTGCTTTCTGCGATAGCTATCGGTGAAAGTTATACTGCGGTAAACAATGCCGCACTTTTAAGCCCGATATTGATTCTTGGTATCCCGGTTTACGATACAATTCTTGTCTCAATACTGAGGATAAAACAGAAAAAAAGCCCTTTTTTGGGAAGCCCGGACCATTTTGCTTTAAGGCTGGAGGCACTGGGTATCGACAGGCAGTTTGTGGTCATTATAATTTATCTTTTGACCATTATACTGGGCCAGGCTTCCTATATTGCAACGCAGGTAAATCTTTACGGAGCTGTATTTACATATGCGTTAATTTGCCTTATGGCGGTGGTTTTCGGATGGAAACTGGGGAAGATAAAGATGGCGAGGGAAAAAACAGGTGAATGAACCAGTGGTAATTCTTGGGGCGGGACTGACCGGCCTTAGTACGGCATATCATTTGAACAAAGATTATCATATTTTTGAAAAAGAAAATGAGGTCGGGGGTCTTTGCCGGTCATATAGAGTTGATGGATTTACTTTCGACTATACAGGGCATCTTCTATTTTTAAAAAACCCGTTGATAAAAAAACTGGTTGTTGATTTAATAGGGGATAATTTAATCAAGCATCAAAGAAAATCGTGGGTTTATCTGAAAAATCAATTGATTAAGTTTCCATTCCAGGCAAATTTTGGTTCACTGCCGGACAGTATAGCAAAGG
This sequence comes from bacterium, assembly GCA_040754625.1. Lineage (NCBI taxonomy): Bacteria > bacterium. The sequence continues at coordinate 23,551 of JBFMCF010000124.1, forward strand.
AATGCCTGGGTGATTTTATTTTCACGTATGGTTATAATCAGGGAAAAAATTATACTAACCTTTTGAAATGGCTGGAAAACAGGTTCGGCAAAGGATTGACGGGATGTTTTCTAAGGCCCTATAATCAAAAGATGTGGAAAGTCCCCCTATCCGGGATAACACTCGACTGGGTAGATAAGTTTATACCCCAGCCTGATTTAAATGAGGTTATTGATGGTGTGCTGGATATCGGTCAAAAAAGATACGGTTATAATACTGAGTTTTTTTATCCCAAAAAAGGCGGTATTTTTTCACTGCCCCTGGCGTTTAAAAAAGGTGTTAAAAATTTACATTTAGATGAGGAAGTTTCAGAAATATTTTTAGGAAAGAAATTAATACGCTTTAAATCAGGGAATGAAGTCTTATTTTCCAGGATTGTTTCAACGATCCCTCTGCCTGAACTCTTGGAAATCATTAAAGATATACCGGTTGAAATAAAATCAAAAGCCAAAGACTTGCAATATACTTCAGTTTATAACATAAACCTGGGTGTTGATAAAAAATGCGGCCCGGGTGTTCACTGGATTTACCTGCCGGAAAAAAGGTACCCATTTTACCGGTTTGGCTTTGGTTCAAAATTTTCAAAATTTATGGCTCCGGAAGGGAGGTCGTCAATTTATGTTGAAATTTCTTATTCTCCCGGCAAACCGTTTAATAAAAAAGGCATGTTGGCCAATACAATCGAAAAATTAACTGAACTTAAAGTAATTTCTAATAAAATCGATATTAACGTAGTGAAAATACTGGATATTAAATATGCGTATATTATCTATAACCTTGCAAGGCAGAGATATTTAAAGTCTATTTTGGATTATCTTGAATCCCAGGGTATTTTTTCATGCGGGAGATACGGCGCGTGGGAATATTCATCCATGAATGACGCAATTTATTGCGGGATGAACATAGCGAAAAAAATAAATGAAACCATGTAAAATAATTCAGATAGTTACTAAGCTGGAATTAGGCGGAGCACAGGTGATTGTGCTTGACCTGTGCAGGAAATTAATCGCGGAAAATATGGAGGTCATTTTAATCACAAATGACGAGGGGATACTTGTCCCCGACGCGAAAGCGATTAAAAATCTAAAGATATATTTTGTTCCCGAATTAGACAGGAAAATAAATATTAAAAAGGACATAAAGTGTTTAATTACGCTTAGCAAAATTTTGAAAAAAGAAAAACCTTATATAGTCCATACACATAGCTCAAAAGCTGGTATTTTAGGGAGGCTCGCGGCAAGGATTAATAAGGTGCCCATCGTTGTCCATACCATTCATGGATTTGCATTTAATGAGAGCCAGAATGCATTTTATAATAAATTTATTGTTTTTTTGGAAAGACTTTCCGCCCGTTGGGCCGACATTTTAATCGCAGTTTCTTATGATGTAATGTTAAAAGGCCAGCATAAAAATATCGGCAGGGAGGATCAATACAGGGTAATTTGTAACGGTGTTGATATTAGCTTGTTGAGAAATATAAAAATAGACAAAAATAATAAAATTAAAGAACTTAATCTTGATGCATCATTTCCAATAATAGGAATGATTGCCTGTTTAAAGCCGCAGAAATCCCCCCAGGATTTTGTTAAGGTGGCGGAGACGGTCCTTCAAAAAAATAAAAATGCGCAATTTATTTTGATAGGAGACGGTATTTTAAGAAATGAAGTCGAGATGTTAATAAATAATTATGAACTGGAAGATAATGTCCACCTTTTAGGATGGCGCAGGGACATTCCTGATCTTTTGTCCATTATGGATATTTTTGTTCTGACTTCTTTGTGGGAAGGGCTGCCTTTGACTGTTCTCGAGGCCATGACCTGTAAAAAGCCCGTAGTAGTGACTAATATCGACGGGAATAAGGATATCGTGATTGACGGGCAGAATGGTTTTTTGTGCGAACCGGGGAATATAAAACAAATGGCGGAAAAAATAATTTATTTGATCGAGAACCCTTATTATGCCGAAACTATGGGATTATCGGCCTACAGGTTTGTCCAGAACTTTGATAAAGAAAAAATGCTTGACGGGAACATTGAAATATATAAAAAATTGTCCAGGAAATCCTTGAATGAACAGGGTGTCCGGTAAACTTATTTAATTCTAATATTTTCTTGACAAAAACGGAATTTATGGTATAATTTTATTAAAATACAAAGAGGTATTAAAAGACATAGATGTCTTCCAGCGGGTTTTTTGCCTGCGGGAAGACTTTTTTTTTGGAACTATGGCGTTCCTTTTATCCGGTGATGGATTTAAGGGACGCCTTTTTTTTGGGGAGAAAATGAATTTTGAAAATATTGTGGAAAGAATTTCACCCACATTAAAAAATATTACATATAAACTTAACGGCCATTACACATTTTTTAACGATGATGACCTGTTCCAGGAATCGTTAATGCATCTCTGGCTGGAATACCAGGAAGGAAAATTGGACAATAAAACAGACAGCTATATTCTGCAGGGATGTTATTTCTATCTTAAAAATTACATACGTAAAGTAAACGCCGATACAAAGTTTGTAAGCCTTGAAGCTTTAATTGATGATGGAAATAAGGCAACGAGAGAAATATTGTCTTTGAAAGACAAACATTCTGAAGATGATTTTGATAATTTAAGCAACAAAATTTTAATTGAAAATATGATGAGAAGTTTCAGCAAGCGGGAAAGAGACATATTGACTTTAATAGCTAGGGGTTTTACAACAAGGGAAATAGGTGAGAAATTGAATGTGTCGCATGTCGCGGTCATAAAAGTAACGAATAAAATTAAAGAAAAATGCGGGAAATACGTTAAGGCCTGAAATTTCAAAATCCCGTGCCAGCCATTTTAATATGAATTTACAGATACTACGATTCTCCTAAAAATCCACGCAAAGTTATAGCTATAGTGAATAAAGGCAAAAAAAACAAAGACAAATAGACGAAAATAGTATAAAATATATTAAATAGAAAATAATAGCAGAGGCTCACAAATGACCTTTTTATCCAAAAGAAAAAATATTTATTCTTTTTTTATCCTCTTATTTATTCTCTTAAACTTCATGCCGGCCTGCACCAAAACTGCTATTAAATCAGAAATAAACAAGATGCCTGTAGAAATGCCTGTATTTAACGAGGTGCAGGAAAAAGAAAATAAGAAAGACCTCATTGAAAAATATAAAATTCTTATAAAAGAAATACAAAATACCAGGATTGAAAAAGAGAAAGTAATAGAACTGATCAATATGGATACTGATAAACGAAAAAGTGATGAAGAAAACAAAAAAATAGCCTATGCAAAAAACAGGGTTAAATATATTGACGAAGTATATATTACACAGTTAGAGGAGCTTAAGGACACGGCAAAAAAACTAAGATATTTAAATTATCCCGCGAAAGTAAAAATATCTCTTGGAAAATATGGAGAAGCGCAAAATGAATTGGAACTATCGAGAGATAAATTGGATTCAATAAAAAACAAGATAAAATCGTTCCTGACTGAATACTGGTCTGAAAAAGCTGACGAAAAACAGGCGATAGCGGCTGTAAATGAGGCGAAAAGTATTCAGAAGGAATATGATGTCCTCGTAAAAATTATTAAAATAACAGAAAAAGAACTTGAAGTGATGGAAAAAGAATATAAAAATACAGATTATTTAAAAGAATATTTATCAGAATCAAAAAAACTTCTCGAAGAATATGAAGAAATCAAAAGAGAAGCAATAATTTCTAAAAATAGATTAGACTCGGTGAATAAAGAAAAAGATATAAAGAATGAATATGATGCCCTGATAAAAATGATTAAAATAACAGAGAAAGAACTTAGAGAGAATGACCATTCGCAGGGGAAGACAAAACCTCTGGATTTTAAAACAGCAATAGATGAAAAGGAGAAAAAACTTCTGGAATATTATGAAGAGCTTCAGAAGGAAATATTAACCCCCAAAAATAAACTCGATGAAATAAGGAGAACAATAGACATTTACACGGCTAAAGAAAGAGTAGCCAGTATTCGCGGAAATTATAAGGAAGTCGATGAATATAGGATTATGGCGGAAAAAACCGGGAGTGAGGCAAAAAAAAGCCAGAAAGAATATGATGCCCTGTTAAGAAAGATCAATAAAATCGAAAAAGAACTCAGAAATAAAGAATATTTAAAAGAAATTTTATCAGAAGCAAAAATGCTTTATGGAAAATATGAAAAGGCTGAAAATGAAAATGAGATCGCGAGAGACAAATTAAATAAATTAAACGAACAAACAAATATTGATTTAAGTTATAGGGCATCTATGGTTAAAAGCTGGTCTGAATTAATGGATAAATATGAGGGGAAAGGTGAAGCCGATAAAGAGGAGATAGAAAACATCAGGAATAGATATTATGTCTCAGCAAAGGAACTTAAAATATTAGAGAAAGAACTTGGGGATATGGGATATCCTGGAAAAATGCTATCAAGACCAGATATAAAAAAGCTTATCGAAATATACAGGGATATTAGAAAAGAAGTAAAGGCTGTAAAAAATGAAATGGACGGAATAAACAGACAAATAAATATTTATTTGTCAGGACAGGGAGCGGCGGAAATTCAACCGGATCCGGAAAAGGATAAGGTTGAGGCAATTAAAAATTCGGCAAAAGATCTTCAGGAGAAATATGATGGCCGGGTAAAGGAATTTTGGAAAATAAAAAAGGAACTTAGCAGTTCCGGTTTATCCCCGGAAGATAAAAATATTTTAGAAAGATGGATGGCGGCAGAAGAGGATAAAGTAAGACTTCTTGAAAGTTCTAAAAGAATTCAAAATGAAATAAAAACTCTTAAAAATAAAATGGATGAAATAAATGAAAAAATAAATTTTTACGCAGCTAAAGAAAGAGCAGTTGTTATTCGCAAAGACCAGGAAAATGCTGATGAATATAAAGAGGAGAAGGAATTTTTCATCAGCCAGGGGAAATGCATTCAGGAAGAATATGATAAATTAGCAGAAAAGATCAAACCAATTGAAATAAAACTCGAAATAATAGAAAGAATAATCAGGGCAATAGAAAAAAAACTTGGTTACCAGGATGGAAAATCGACAAAATTTGGAACAACGGAGTTTCTGGAGAGATATAAAATGGTTCTAAAAGAAATAAAAGTTACAGGAGATGAACTGGGCAGAACAAGCAGACAGATATATGTTTATTCGCCGGGACAGGGAGCAGAAGATATTAAGAAAAGTTTGGAAAAAGATAAAGTGCAAATTGAGGTAATTAAAAAGACGGCAGAAGGCCTTCAGGAAAGATATAATGACCTGTCAAAAGAACTTTGGGAAATAAAAAAAGAACTTGGTTATTCTGATTGTTTAAGGATAAATGAAAATATTTTAGAAATGGAAATAACTGAGGAAGAGAAAAATGAAAGGCTTTTTGAAATATATGAAGGGTTCCAAAGTGAAATGAAAGCTTCCGAAGAGGAAAGATACCAATTGGATATAATACAAGCAGAGGGAATGATCTATTCGGATCTGCAAAGGACAGCAAAGTATGGTAACAATCCGGAATCAGCCGAGGAATATAAGAGAAAGGCTAAAGCAGCCAGGGCTGAGAAAAGATGGCTCCAGAGAAAATATGACAATTTAAAAAAAGAACTCGAAATAATAAAAAAAGAATTTCAATAATAAGACGGGAATAATAACAGTAATTTAAAAAATAATGCACAAAATTCACTAAATATGGTATAATCAATGAAAATTTTTTTAGGGGGATGGACATGAAAAATACAATCAAAATTAAAAAGATAACGGCGGGAATTATCTTATTCCTTGCTATGTTATTATCTCCGGGTGCGGTGAAGGCTGACACAATAACAACGTTTTACGCGATCACTCCCGCCGGAGGCTCCGATTCTCTTATTGGTTTCCAGCTTGATTCCATCAATAACGGGATAATCGAAGTTACAACGAATGTCCCGCTTACGCTGAACGGCGCAGCGCCCAACATTTTTACAAATTCACTTTCATTCAGCCCGTCGGGAGAATTATACGCATGGAGTTCAAGAAGCACGGTCCCTGACCCGCTGACCGGGGAGTTTACAGGCCAGCTTTACACGATAGACAGGTTTACGGGAGAGATTACATTGATAGGCGACGGAGGAGAACCTTACTGGATGAACGGCATGGCTTTTGATTCCGACGGGAAACTCTGGGGGATTGAAAATAACTTATACTCAATAGATACCGCGACAGGCGCAAGGACAAAGGTCAGCAATAATTCTATAGGCAGCGGGCACCGCGGATTAGCTTACGATTTTTCGAATGATGAATTATACGCGTGGACCGGTTTCACGAACATAGCCGACCAGGTACTTAAAATAGACAGGGCTACCGGTGCCGCTGTGAATGTGCCGATAAATTTTAACCTTCAGATGGAAAGGGTGGGGACGGAATTTGACCCTGTTACCGGTAATCTGATAGGTTTGAGGGACGGCAACCTCATATACAGCGTGAATCTTGGCACGGGAAACGCCGAATATCTTGGAAAACTTTATCTGAATGGAAGCGATAATATCCAGGCCAACGGCCTTACGGTCCTGCAAACGCATGTGACTGTCCCGGAACCCTCAACAATGATATTGCTCGGAAGTTTATTACTGGGCGCGAGTGTTTTCAGCAGAAAGAAAAGGACATAGCGATAGAATAATTGAACAACCGGTTACCGGAACGGTTAAAATTTTACTTGTATAATCAGAAGCACATAGATGTGTAGAAAAATACAAAGGCGTCCCGATGAAATATCGGGATGCCTTTTTTTTAAATGAATTACCCCGATGTTCATCGGGGTTCAATTCGCACTATCATCCTGATACATCGGGATGATGTACTCATTGAAGACAGGGGTGTCTTTTTTGTTCCATGAAGAGGAAAAAAATGACACCCTTTTTGTTTTTGAAACAGCTTCTGCTAAAAAATGGAGGTAAAAATGAGACAAATTGCGATTTACGGAAAAGGCGGTATCGGTAAGTCCACAACCACGCAGAATACGGTCGCGGCGCTTGCTGAGATGGGAAAAAAAGTTATGGTTGTCGGCTGCGATCCTAAAGCGGACTCCACAAGGCTTCTTTTAAACGGCCTGGTGCAAAAGACGGTGCTGGATACTTTAAGAGAAGAAGGGGATGACGTGGAACTTGATAAAGTGCTGAAACCGGGTTACGGAAAAGTCCTGTGTGTGGAATCCGGTGGGCCGGAACCCGGGGTAGGCTGCGCGGGCCGGGGAATAATAACGGCTATTAATCTTCTGGAAAGCCTGGGGGCGTATACCGACGACCTTGATTTTGTTTTTTACGATGTTCTCGGAGATGTAGTCTGCGGTGGATTCGCGATGCCAATTCGTGAAGGAAAAGCTAAGGAAATATATATTGTGGCTTCAGGAGAGATGATGGCGATGTATGCCGCTAATAATATTTGCAAGGGTATAAAAAAGTTTACAGCGGGAGGAGCGCGTTTGGGCGGGATAATATGCAATTCCAGAAAAGTGGATAATGAACTGGAAATGTTAACCGCTTTTGCCAAAAAACTTGGAACACAGTTAATACAATTTGTCCCGAGAGATAATGTCGTACAGAGGGCGGAAATAAACAAAAAGACCGTTATTGATTATAACCCGGCTGAAAAGCAGGCTGACGCGTACAGGGGCCTTGCCAGGAATATTACTGATAACAAAAGTTTTGTTGTTCCAAACCCGATGAGCGGAGACGAACTTGAAGCGCTTTTGATGGAATACGGACTAACCGGGATATAGTAAATTATCAGAAATATTAAAAAATAAAAATAAGGAGGATAATTAGTATGTCAAAGATGGTAATGATACGTTCAATTGTAAGGCCTGAAAAAGTTAATAAAATAATGGGTGAATTATATGAAGCGGGCTTTCCCGCTGTAACAAAGATTGATGTAGTGGGACGCGGAAAACAGCGGGGGATAAAGGTCGGAGATGTCGTTTATGACGAATTGTCAAAAGAAATGCTTTTAATGATCGTTGATGAAAAAGACAAGGAGTTCATAATAAACATAATAATAAAAAACGCGAAAACGGGGGAAGGTGCTTTCGGTGACGGGAAGATCTTTGTCAGCCCTGTGGATGAAATTTACACAATAAGCACAGGGGTGAAAGAATATCCGGAAGAAAATCAATAATATAAGTCTCATAAGACATATATGACCTATACAGGAGGATTCAATGAAAGAAGTTATGGCAATTATTCGTCAGGAAAATATTAATAAGACAAAAAATGATCTGGTTAAAGAAGGGTTTCCGAGTTTAACAGCACGGAAAGTTCTGGGCCGGGGGCGGATGAGCGTGGAATTTGACCTTGCGGAAAATTCAGGAATAAAAGCGGAAGGCCTTTCACGGGGCTCACGCCTTATGCCAAAGAGGATCATTACAATTATAGTGAAGGATGAAGAAGTAGATAAAGTTGTTGGCGCGATTATCAGGTCAAACAGTAAAGGTAACAAGGGAGACGGAAAAATATTTGTATTGCCGGTTACTGAGGTATACCGAGTGCGGGATAATAAAAGAGATAATGAAACGCTATGAAAATGAGGGGGATAATATGTCTGATAAAGAAAAATTAAAAAATGCAAGGATAAACGCGGGGAAGAAAGCAGTGAAAGAAATATTAAGTGAGTACCCGGCAAAAACCGCCAAGAACAGGGACGAACATATTATTGTTAAGGAAATTAAAAAAGGCGAGTGCCAGAAGATAAAAGCCAATACCAGGACGATTCCCGGGATCATCACGAACAGGGGATGCTGTTTTGCCGGTTGCAAAGGCGTTGTATTCGGCCCTATTAAGGACATGGTGCATATTGTGCACGGCCCAATCGGGTGTTCTTATTATACCTGGGGCACGCGCAGAAATAAAGCAAGGTCTGATGACGCGAAACAAATATATTCGGCGTACGCGTTTTCAACGGATATGCAGGAAAGCGATATCGTATTCGGCGGCGAGAAAAAACTTGAACAGGCGGTTAGGGAGGCATTTGAAATATTCAAGCCTGCGGCAATTTCAATACATGCTACCTGTCCTGTGGGCCTGATAGGTGATGACGTCCAGGCGGTCGTGCGCCGCATGCAGGCGGAGCTTGGTGTAATGGTCCTTGCTTTAAATTGCGAAGGTTATAAAGGAGTAAGCCAGTCGGCCGGGCATCATATCGCGAATAACAGGCTCTTTAAAGATGTAATAGGCCTGAAGGACAAAAAATACAAAAATTCTTTTACTGTAAATGTTCTGGGAGAATATAACATCGGAGGTGACGGCTGGGAGGTCCACAGGATCTTGAACGAGATCGGTTATGAAGTAATCTCGACTCTTACCGGTGATGCCGGGATCGAGGATATTACCCTGGCGCATAACGCCAAATTAAATGTCGTGCAATGCCACCGGTCTATCAATTATATGGCAGAGATGATGGAAAAGAAATTCAGTATTCCCTGGATAAAGGTAAACTTTGTCGGTGTGAACAGCATCTGTGAGACCCTTAGGAACATCGCGAAGTTTTTCGGTGATAAAGAGTTAATAAAAAGAACGGAAGCATTTATTAAAAAAGAAAGAGAACAGATCGATCCTGTAATAAAAGAATATAGAAAGGGAATTCAGGGGCGGACGGCAATGCTTTTTGTGGGCGGGTCGCGCAGCCACCATTATCAGGATATTTTCAGCGAATTGGGTGTAGCTACGGTTATGGCCGGGTATGAATTCGCTCACAGGGATGATTACGAAGGAAGAAAAGTAATTCCGGACATAAAACCTGACGCGGACAGCAAGAATATCGAAGAGTTAACTGTCGGGCCAGATGAAACCAGATATTATGAGCCTGATAAAGATAAAATAAAAAAACTCATTGCTGAAGGTGTGCCGGTTAATGAGTATGAAGGTATGTACGCGGCATCTATGGAAGGCGCTTTGATAATTGACGACCTTAACCATTATGAAACTGAAAAACTAATTGAAATATTAAAACCGGATATTTTTTGTTCAGGGGTTAAAGATAAATACGCCATTCAGAAAATGGGTATACCTTCAAAACAGCTGCACTCATATGATTATTCAGGGCCCTATGCCGGATTTAAAGGCGCTGTTATTTTCGCGAGGGATATTTATATGACGTTTAACAGCCCGGCATGGCAGTATATCAGGCCGCCGTGGGAAATAGAACCGGAAATGACAGGTGAATTAAATAAAAGATAATATGAACTCCTCCCAACCTCCTCTTTAAAAAAAGAGGAGGAGAAGAAGAAGTTCCCCCTCTTTTTTTAAAGAGGGGGACAGGGGGAGTTCTAACATAGGAGATAAAGAAAATGTTAGATGCAACGCCTAAAAAAATAGCAGACAGAAAAGCTCTAAGAATTAATCCGGCAAAAACCTGCCAGCCGATTGGAGCGATCTACGCGGCGCTTGGAATTCATAAATGCCTTCCGCACAGTCATGGTTCCCAGGGTTGCGTGTCTTTTCACAGGATGCACCTTACAAGACATTTCAGGGAACCGGCAATGGCATCGACAAGCTCGTTTACCGAAGGTACTTCGGTATTCGGAGGGAACGCGAATTTAAGAGAGGCTATAAAAAATGTGTTTCAGGTTTATAAACCTGATTGCCTGGCAATACATACCACATGCCTTTCTGAAACAATAGGGGATGATGTGCCTGGTATTATAAGAAACGCAAGTGATTTAATCCCTGAGGGGAAATATGTGATTCACGCGAATACCCCGAGTTATGTGGGAAGCCACATAACCGGTTTCGCGAATATGACAAAGGCCATGGCGGATTATCTTGCTGAAAAGAACCTGCCGGGGGTGTCAGACAGGCTAAATATTATTCCGGGATTTGTTGAACCCGCTGATATACGGGAAATAAAAAGGATATTAAATATGTTTGGAATAAAATATAACCTCTATCCTGATACGTCTGATGTTATGGATGCGCCGCAAACAGGAAAATACAGCTTTTATCCGAGCGGAGGAGCCCCGATCGATATGATAAAAGCCTCAGGATCAGCAAAGGCCACAATATGTATGGGCCCTTATTCTTCTATGCCCGCCGGCATAGCCTTAGACAATAAATGCGGGGTTGAACTAGTCTCAATAAACGTGCCTGTCGGCATAGAAGCCACAGACCGGTTTATCATGAAATTACTGGCTTTAACAGGACGCAAAACTCCTCCGGAAGAAATAATAAACGAAAGAGGGCGGCTGGTGGACCTTATGACAGATACAAATTTTCAATATCAGGGAAAACGTGTGGCGATCTTTGGAGACCCGGATATGGTGATACCGATGACGGATTTTATTGTAAGTCTAGGATTAATACCGGTTTACTGTTTGACAGGAACACCAGGTGAAAGGTTTGTGAACGATATAAAAAGAATTTGCGAAAAAGTGTTCCCGGATGTAAGAGTGGAAGCCCAGGCAGACCTTTTTCTTTTGCACCAGTGGCTTAAAAATGAGAAAGTGGACCTGATTATTGGAAATACTTACGGGAAATATATTTCCAGGGCGGAAGGTATTCCTCTCGTCAGATTCGGATTTCCGGTCCTGGACCGGATCGCTTATCCGTATTTCCCGAATGTGGGGTACCAGGGAGCGATAAGGTTATTAGAGAAAATAAGTACCGCTTTGCTCGATAAACAGGACGCTGACGCGCTGGATGAAGATCTTGAATTGGTTATGTAAAAACCGTTCAAACGGTTTGAACTGTTTAAACTGTTTAAACGAAAGTAAAAATGCAAATATTAGCTGAAAGAGAAAAATCTATATACAGAAAAACTTCAGGTTGTAGTTTTTCCATAGACTGTGAAAAAGCGAGCCTTGCAGGAGCGGTCAGCCAGCGGGCCTGCGTGTTTTGCGGCGCCAGGGTTGTATTGAATCCGATTACCGACGCGTTGCATTTAATACACGGTCCAATCGGATGCGCGAGTTATACCTGGGATATCAGGGGGAGCTTAACGAGCGATTCAGAAATTTACAGGAACAGTTTTTCCACCGACATGAAGGAAAAGGACGTCATCTTTGGCGGGGAACAAAAGTTAAGAAGCGCTTTAAAAGAACTTATTGAAAAATTCAGGCCAAAGGCGGTTTTTGTTTTCTCAACATGCATAGTCGGGATCATTGGCGATGACCTTGAATCTATCTGTAAAACGGCAGAGTTGGAATCGGGCCTCCCAGTTATTCCTGTCCAATCGCCCGGTTTTGGAGGCACAAAAGTATCAGGATACCTGGCGGCGTGTGACGCGATATTTAAACTGATATGTAAGGGTGATGCGTATAAAACAAAAAGAGAAACGATCCCTTACAGCCTGAATATACTGGGGGATTTTAATATTGGAGCGGAACTGTGGATCGTAAAAGATTGTCTGGAGCGGATCGGCATTAGCGTGGTTTCTACTATTACGGGGGATGGCAAAATAAGCGAGATACAAAACGCGCCCCTGGCACAATTGAATATTCTGCAATGCGCGGGTTCGATGGGGTATCTCGCGAAAAAAATACAGGAAGACATAGGAACGCCGTTCATTAAAATCAGTTTTTTTGGGCAGGACGACACGATAAGATCGCTATGGATGATTGCTGAATATTTTAACAAAAAAGAAATTACTGATAAAACTGAAAAACTTATAAAGGAAGAAATGGCAAAGTACGGCCCGAAGATCGAGAAATACAGGGCGGGAATAAAAGGCAAAAAGATCGGGATATATGTCGGGGGAGCGTTTAAAGCCAAATCCCTGATAAAGGCGTTTAACAGGCTGGAAGCGGAAGTTGTTTTTGTAGGGACACAAACTGGAAATAAAGAAGATTATGCTGAAATATCAAACATGACAAAACCGGGTACGGTTATTATTGATGATACGAATCCCATTGAATTGTCAAAGTATCTTAAGAATAAAAAGGCGGACCTTCTGGTCGGCGGAGTAAAAGAACGATATCTTGCTTACAAGATGGGAATCGGTTTTTGCGATCACAATCACGAGCGCAAATTCCCCCTGGCGGGTTTTGCGGGAGATCTTGAATTTACGCGTGAAATACATACTTCATTGATGAGCCCGGTCTGGAGAATAATGGAAGATGAAAAATAAAACGGCGCTGAAAGAAAATTATGCCACGGTTAACCCCTGTTATAACTGTATGCCCTTAGGCGCGATAATCGCGGGTTCCGGGTTTGAAAAAACATGCACTCTGCTTCATGGATCTCAGGGCTGCGCGACTTACATGCGCCGCCACCTTTCGAGGCATTTTCAGGAACCGGTTGACGCGGGCTCGTCTTCTTTAAATGAAAAAGACGCTATTTACGGCGGTGAAGAAAACCTGAAAAAAGCCGTAATAAATATTTATAAGCAATATGATCCAAAGATGATAGTGGTCATAAGTACCTGCCTGTCTGAAACAATAGGCGATGATATTCCCGCGATAATTAATGAAATTGAAAACATTTCAAAGGCAGTGAATATCCCTCTGGCGCATGTTTCGTGTCCGAGTTATGCCGGCAGTTATACGAACGGGTACTGGAAGGCTGTAAAAGCGGTACTGGAAAAGAAAGCAAAACAAAATACGGAAATAAAAGTTGATACTATAAATATTATCCCGGGTATCGTTACTCCAAAAGACCTCAGATGTTTGTCTAAATTGGGGAAAGAATACGGGATCAAGTTTAATATCTTTGGGGATTATTCGGAAAGGTTTGACGCTCCTTGGAATAAAGTACATAAAATCATGCCGGATGGCGGCACAAAGCTGAGTTCCGTGGAAGATGCCGGAGATGCCGCCGCGACCATAGAGTTCTCTGTTAACCATCCTGAAACGGATTCGCCGGCTGTTTTTCTTAAAAACAGGTTTGGTGTACCTTTTTACAGAATACCTTATCCCGCGGGGCTAAAAAATACGGACAGGTTTTTTAAAATATTAAAATCGATAACAGATAAAGATACGCCGGCTGAAATCCAAAAAGAGAGAGGCCGTCTGCTTGACGCGATGGCGGACGCGCATAAGATATTGTTTGATAAAAGAGCTGTTATATTTGGCGATAGTGAGTATATGTTAAGTGTTTACTGTTGTTTGAAGGAATGGGGTATGAGATTCAGCGGAGTGGTAAGTGATAAAGACCTGAATCTGGATATAATTGAAAATGATTATAAAAATATTATAGGCAATAAAAGGGAAGATGCAAAAACGCTGTTTATAAACAACGGCAGCATGCATGATCTTGAAGAATGGCTTAGATCAAATAAGATCGATATTTTACTGGGCTCGAGCATGGGCTCTTCAATATCGCTGAAATATGATATTCCACTGGTGAGGCGAGGATTTCCGATACACGACCGTTTTGGTGCCGGAAGATCATTGACCATAGGTTATGAAGGAACTCTTGCATTGCTTGATGATGTTTCCAACGCGTTTGCCGGGATACTTCACTCATCGTTCAGAAAAGACCTTGGAAACAAATATTTAAATAAAGAAAGGGATTATTTATGAAAATCTCAACTGAAATATCTCATCCATGTTTTTCAAGTGAAGCTGCGTGCAGGTCTGCCAGGCTGCATTTACCGGTCGCGCCCGAATGTAATATTCAGTGTACCTACTGCAAACGAAAATATGACTGCGTTAATGAAAGCCGGCCAGGGGTGGCCAGTTCCATTATTTCCCCTGAAGAAGCACTGGAAAGAGTCAAGCTTGTGGAAAATAAATTCCCAAATTTAAAGGTTATTGGAATAGCCGGGCCTGGAGATACACTCGCGAATCCAAATGAGGTTTTTAAAACCTTCAGGTTGATACGCGATTATAATGATAAACTGAAATTTTGTTTTTCGACAAACGGGGTTAATGTGGTAAAACATCTGAAGGAGATCAGGGAAACAGGCGTAAAATACATTACCGTGACAATCAATTCACGGAAAGTGGATGTCGCGAGGACTTTTTACCGCTGGGCGAAGGACGGAGATACTTTCCATAAAGGAGCACTGGCCGCCCATTATATACTCGAAAAACAGGAAGAAGCCCTGGCCGCTTTAAAAGAAGAAAACATACACTTAAAAGTAAATTCCATATTCATACCCGGCGTTAATGATAACGAGATGAAAGACCTGGCAGAGTTCGCGAAAAATTATGGCGCTGAAATACATAATATAATGCCGTTCATTCCGACGAAGGGAACATACTTTGAAAATTTTCCGATGGCCAGCAGAAAAACTCTCATCCATCTGCAAAAAGAAATGTCCTCCATATTGCCGCAGATGACGCATTGCAGGCAGTGCCGGGCGGACGCGGTTGGGAACGTTATCGATGAAAAACCCATTTTTATTGAAAACGGTAAAATAGAAGAAATATGCGTGTGCGGTAATAACAAAAATGATCAGTCTGCTAATGAAAACAAAATAAAACGTTTCGCTGTGGCTTCTAAAAACGGTTATCTGGTGGACCAGCATTTTGGGCACGCCAATGAATTCCTTATATATGACGCTTCGGCAGAAGGTATTAAATTTGTTGAGAGAAGGAAAATGGGACAATATTGTTACGGCCAGGAAAATTGCGAGACGACTGATCAAAAAATAAATAAGATCACCGGCTTACTTTCTGATTGCAACGGTTTACTGGCGCTCAGGATCGGGGACGCGCCGAGAAAAGCTTTGGAAGATAAAGGAATTCATGTGAATATGACTTGCAATAGAATAGAAGACGCGATCCGGGAGAATTGTTTGTATTTATAAGTTTGAAATAGTAAATGGTTTTTGATATAATATAAAAAATAATGATAAAAGAGCAAAAGATATTAAAGAAAGCAAAAAAAATTGCTGATCCTTTCAAAAGACAGCTTTATGTTATTGGTATACTAACTAAAATTTTAGAAAAATTTAATGTCAGGCCGGTTGTTGTCGGTGGATTCGCGTTGGAATTTTATACGACAGGGGGATATAATACCGGTGATATTGATTTAGTTTTTGCGGATTACGGTCTTTTAAGTAAAATTATGGTTGATTTGGGGTTTGAAAGGGTGGGAAGGCACTGGATAAGCAAAGAATTAGATGTTTTCATTGAAGCGCCGGGGTCAAACCTTACAGAGGGTGAAAAAGGGCATCTAAGCCGTGTTGAAATTGATGATTTACATGTTTATTTAATCGGGATAGAGGATTTGATAGTTGACCGCATGAATGCTTATGTCCATTGGAAATCACAGGATGATGGATATTGGGTAAAAGAATTGCTTTCGATACATAAAGGAAAGTTTGATAGAAAATATTTAAATAAAAGATGCAAAGAAGAAAAGACACTGGAAGCTTTCAAAAAATTAGAAAAGGATTTAAAAGGAATTGTAAATAATGAGAAATTATAATTATGATAGCTTTATAAAAGAAAAAAAAGACAAATTTTTTTCGCTAAGGGCGGAATTAAGAAGAAAGCGAAATGGTGTGAGCCGTTTACGCTCGCGGGATGAACGTAATTGCTTAATTTTGTGGAATAAGGCACGCTGGGAGAAGATGTTAAGCAGCGGTGAATTAGTGGAAATAGGCCCGCGCGCGTGGCGAGTAAAGCTATAATAAAAAATATAAATTCCGCATTCCAACAAAAGTTTAATCAGTTGGTTACCAAAAACAAAAGTTTATTACTTGTATAATCAGATACACATTGAAGTGTAAAAATAACAAAGGCGTTCGTCATGGATAATGGCGGATGCTTTTTTTTTAATGAAGACACCCCGATATTTTTCGGGGTAGTCTGAATTAACCCCGATGTACATCGGGGTTTGGTTCGTACTATTACTTCTGTTCACACTTCGTGTTTCATAAGTAATGTACTCATCAAAGACACAGGCGTCTTTTAATCCAAAAACGGATATAAAGGCGCCTTTTTTATTGGGCGTCAAAAAAAGGAGAACACATGAAATATTTTAAAGTTATTTTATTACTGTCAGCTATTCACTTTTCACTATTCACTATTTCAAACGCGACACCGTCAACCCAGATATGGAATCCTTCAACGGATATTCAGGCCGTTAAAACATGGCACCTGGGCATTGATAATTACTTTTCTGTAAAAGACAACAAGGATAATCCCGTGGCTTTCCCGACGGATGTCGGATTGACTTATGGTTTGGTGAAAAATCTGGAAGTAGGTATTGATTTTTTTGAGCCTTCCGAAAATCCAGCCCAATTTAACGTGAAATATGGATTTTCTGAAAAGGAGGTTATCCCAGCAATAGCTTTTGGTTTATGCAACGCGGGGACAAAAAAAGATGTGACTGATTACAATATTATTTACGGGGTGATCGCGAAAACATTTAATCCCATCGGGAGAATATCTCTTGGTTATTATACCGGGAATAAAAAACTTCTGATTGATGAAAATGGAGACAAAGAAAATACCGGGCTGATTGCCACATGGGATAAGGCAATAACAGACAAAGTTTGGGCCGCTGTTGATTACGCGTCAGGCAAAAGCTGGTATGGTTCAACAAGTTTTGGTTTCTCTTATTTATTCGCGCCAAATACAAGCATAATATTTGGTTACACTATTTATAACAATGACAAGATTACTGTAAATGATACTTTTACGACACAATTAGATATTAATTTCTAAAAGTATGGGTTTGATTAATCAAACCCTCTGAAGGGAGTTGACCATAATGAAAAGAAAAGAAATGTTTAAAAATATCTTTGAAATGCTGTTTATAAGCTGTCTTATATTTGGAAGCATAAATTTAGTAAGGGCTGAAGAGGCCGATACAGCCATGGAAATGACAGCCCCCGCGGCTGAAGCGCCAGTGGAGGTTTCAGTGCCACAAGCTGATCCCAGCGGGGCCGCGACACTGGAACAAAATACTCAAGCGCCAGTTGATTATGTCTGGATTTTAGTTTGTGGATTTCTAGTGTTTTTTATGCAGGCAGGTTTTGCTATGGTTGAAGCAGGTTTTTGCCGCGCGAAAAATGCGACCAATCTCATGGCAAAAAATACAATTGATTTTGTTATTGCTTCATTATTCTTTATGGCCTTTGGTTTTGCAATAATGATGGGCCAGGATTATAATGGATTGATCGGGACAACAGGCTGGTTTTTGCGGGGCTCAAATTATGATGTAGGAAGATATTTAATGTTTTTCTGGCAATTGGTTTTTGCAGGGACTGCCGCGACTATTGTTTCAGGAGCAGTCGCGGAACGGCTGAAATTTAAAGCATATTTTATGTATAGTATTATTGTAACCGCGATAATTTATCCGATATACGGGCATTGGGTTTGGGGTGGAGGCTGGCTTTCGAAGCTTTCTTTTGGCGCGGGCCATGTTGATTTTGCCGGCTCGGGAGTTGTGCATACAGTCGGTGGTTTTGTCGGCCTGGCAGGCGCTATAGTTTTAGGCCCCAGATTCGGCAAATTCAGTAAAAACGGCGAATCAAAAGCGATACCCGGCCACAGTATCACATTAGCCGCATTAGGTACTTTTATTTTATGGTTCGGCTGGTTTGGATTTAATCCGGGTTCAACCTTCTCCGCTCATCAATTAAGGATTACTGTTGTCGCGGTGAATACAAATATGGCGGCGGCGGCAGGTGCCGCGGTGGCGCTACTTATTGTATTTATGAAAACAAAGAAATGGGATGTTGGCATGATGCTGAATGGTTGTTTAGCGGGCCTGGTAGCGGTAACTGCCCCTTGCGCTTGGATTGAAGCATGGGCGGCAGTTGTTATTGGAGGTATCGCGGGGCTGTTGGTTGTACTAAGCGTGTATTTTTGGGAGTCCAGAGGCGTTGACGATCCTGTTGGTGCGGTAAGTGTCCATGCGGTAAATGGTGTTTGGGGCCTGATTAGCGTAGGTTTGTTTGCTGATGGGACGTACGGATTGTGTACTACTTCCGGCCCTTTGGTCCAAGGCCTTTTTTATGGCGGCGGTTTTGGCCAGTTAATCGCTCAGATCATTGGAGTAATAACCTGTGTCATCTGGGCTTTTGGTTTGGGCTATATTTCATTCAAATTAATGGACAAAAAATTTGGTATCAGGGTATCTCCTGAAGAGGAATTAAGTGGATTGGATATTCCTGAACATGGGACACCGGCATATCCAGATTTTTATACGAATAAACACAATTAGCCATTAAGAAACACCGTTTTCAAAATAATATTAATGTAGGGGCACGGCATGCCGTGCCCCTACCGGAGGAAATTAAAATGAAAAAAATAGAGGCAATAATACGGCCCGAAAAATTAGAGGCTGTCAGGAAGGCGCTGGAAAAAGTAAGTTATTCAGGCCTTATGATCACGGAAATTGAAGGGCATGGCAAGCAAAAAGGGGTGGTTCAGCAATGGCGCGGTGAAAAATACAGGGTGGAACTTCTTCCAAAGATAAAAGTTGAGCTGGTTGTTAAAGACAATGAAGCAGATCCTGTAATTAAATCAATCATTGAAAATGCTAAGACAGACGCGGTTGGAGACGGGAAAATATTTGTTTATAATATTGAGGATGTAGTGAGAATAAGGACGGAAGAAAGAGGCGAAAAGGCATTGTAATTTTAATGTAGGGGCGGCTCTTGCGGCCGCCCCAAAAATAAGGGCAGGCGCAAGACCTGCCCCTACATATAAATTGTGGGTAAAAACATCATGATAGATAAAGATTTAATAGACAAAATTATTTTATTAAAAGCGGAAAGGAGGTACACGCTTTATGATTTGTCCAAGATACTGGATGTCCAAATCGCGACAATCGAAAGGTGGCTGAAAACAAATAGAATAAATAAAGTATACGCGAATCTGGTAAAAGAAAAATTAGGGATAAATTAAGTATTTTTTTTGCCTTGCAATTATTCATTTGATTAATTAAATAAAAAATTAACAGGAAAGGAGAGTTATGGATTTAAAAGTTGCCCTGGATACGATGTGGGTCCTGGTTACGGCGATGCTTGTGTTTTTTATGAATCTTGGTTTTGCGTTTGTTGAGGCTGGCTTCGCGCGCGCTAAAAACTGCGTGAATATTTTATCGAAAAATTTCGTTGTATTCGCGGTTTCCTCGCTTGGATTTTTATTATTAGGATGGGGCCTTATGTTTGGAGACGGCAATGGTTTTATAGGTTTGAATGGGCTTTTATTTTTGGGCGGCGCGGATAATTCTCCCGCGGTTGGAGATGCTTACCAGGGTGTATATTCGGCTATGTCCTGGGCAGGTGTTCCTTTGATGGCAAAATTTTTCTTTCAGCTGGTTTTTTGCGGAACTGCCGCGACGATTGTCTCCGGTGCTGTCGCGGAAAGGATTAAATACCTTTCGTTTATAATATTTTCTTTTATATTGACGATGTTTATTTATCCGGTTGTCGGACACTGGATATGGGGCGGCGGTTGGCTTTCGAAAATGGGAATGTTTGATTTCTCGGGTTCAACAGTAATTCATTCGCTTGGCGGGTGGTCCGCTTTAGCGGGGATATTGGTGCTTGGGCCGCGTTTTGGAAAATATAACAGTGACGGCACAGTGAACGCTATCCCGGGGCATAATTTGTCCATGGCGACATTGGGAACTTTCGTCCTGTGGTTTGGTTGGTTCGGTTTTAATCCTGGTTCAACTATGGCCGCGAACGCGCAGGCTATAGGGCACATAGCCGTTACAACAAATACCGCGGCCGCGGCGGCAATAATGAGCGCGACGATATTTTCATGGGTATTTTTAGGAAAACCTGATCTTGGCATGACTCTGAACGGATGCCTGGCGGGCCTTGTCGCGATTACCGCGCCGTGCGCTTTTGTGAGCGTGGGGAGTTCCCTTATTATCGGCCTTATTGCCGGGGTCCTGGTGGTCCTTGCGGTAATATGGTTTGATAAAATTAAAATTGACGATCCAGTGGGCGCGACGTCCGTGCATCTCGCGAATGGAATTTTCGGGACGATATGCGTGGGCTTGTTCGCCCAGGACAAAATCACAGGCACCGCAACAGGCAACGGACTCCTGTTCGGCGGCGGGACAAAACTTTTGTTCGCGCAATTAACAGGTGTTGTGAGCGTGGGATTATTTACTTTTCTT
This sequence comes from bacterium, assembly GCA_040754625.1. Taxonomy (NCBI): domain Bacteria; species bacterium. Next base: position 44,590 of record JBFMCF010000124.1, read on the forward strand.
GCTTCATTGATAACATGGATTATAATAAAAGCGGTATTTGGTTTAAGGGTCAGCTTGCAGGAGGAAATTGAGGGATTGGACATCGGGGAACACGGGAATTCGGCTTATCCCGAATTTTTGACGAGGAAACCGGGATATTCATTCCTGGGGGTAAAAAACGGAAATTAACGCCCCCTCAATCCCCCTCTTTAGTTAAAGAGGGGGAAGGGGGAGTTGGAGAATAAAAATGAAAAAAATTGAAGCGATAATAAGACCTGAAAAGATAGACGCGGTCAGGGTCGGCCTTGAAAAGGTCGGATACGCGGGCATAATGATAACGGAGATACAGGGGCACGGCAAGCAGAAAGGAATCGTCCAGCAGTGGCGGGGTGAAAAATATAAGGTGGACCTCCTGCCAAAGATTAAAATTGAAATAATTGCGAAAGACACAGACGTGAAAAAAATAGTAAATACGGTAATCGACAACGCGAGAACCGGCGAAGTCGGCGACGGCAAGATATTCGTTTCGAATATCGAAAACACCATACGGATACGCACGGGCGAGGAAGGAGATATTGCGATTTAAGAAAACTATTTATTCTCGTGGGCCCCGGTAATATCGGGGCCCTTTTTATTTCAAACCACGGCCATTCGAAAAATTATTGATAAGGATATGAAATGTGATTTTATTTTTCTATTAACAAATACGTATAATAGGCGTATATTATCAGCATAGGAGGAATTACTGAGATGCGAAAAGAAAAATTAAACATCACATTAGACAGGGATTTAATAGAATATGCAAAGATTTACGCGGAGCAACAACGGACGTCTATATCTGAAATTTTTACCGTGTTAAAGAGAACGACCCAACCGAGATAATCATAAGGGACCCTGAATTTAAGGAAGGCCTGCTGAAAACTATTTCCAAAATACGCTCGGGAAAAATGAAATGGCATAAATACGATGAGGTGTTTTGATGAATGTCCTTTTCAGCGATGATTTTTTGGATTCCTTAAAAAAATACGGCTCGATAAAGAAGGACATAAAAAGAAAAGCGGACATGATTATTGAAAATCCCGTGGTTTTGGGTGAACCGTTGAAAGGCAATTTTAGAGGGTTTTATAGTTTTCCTGTAAAAAGGAATTTTATAATCATATTTTTATACTGTAAAGTCTGCCGCAAAAAAGGTGGCAATGAAACAGTCCGGTGCGGTGATTGTAACGATAATTCTGATGAAATAATCAAATTTATCGATATCGGCCCGCATGACAAGGCTTATGGGGAAAAATAAATAATTGAGCAGTAGGGGAGTTTTTCCGACTGCTCACCCTGAGCAACGCGAAGGGGCTCTTGTATATTTATGGATCCTTCGTCACTTCGTTCCTCAGGAAACAACATCCCGAAAGTCGTATTAAAAAGAAGCTGGATAATATGACAAATGGGATATTATCCAGCTTTTCAAATCTAATATTCGTAAACAGTTAGGTCAAGAAAATATTTTAATTGCCTTTGACAGAGATGTAAAAAACTGATATTATCCAGAAAACTACATAATAATATGTTCTCCCCTTCGCTGCGCTCCGGGGAGAACGAGGCAGTTGAGCAGAGAACTCCTGTTTCACCCCTCCGCTCCGCTGCGGGGAGAACCAGGAGTTCGAACAGATGCCCTTCGGGCACTGCTCAACTGCCTCGTTATTGGTGATATATTGATTTATAAAAAAACAACTACAATAATTTTAATTTTATTAACTCCTTTAATAATTGGAGCTTCTTTTTTCACAATTGAAACTAATTTTGATTCTTCTATTTCAATCGACAATGAACTAATTGGACAATGGAAAACAATAAACTTTAAAAATAAATTTGAAACAGATAAAGAAAAGGCTTTTAAAAATTTTTATTTATTAGGAAAAGTAGATATTATTATTATGATATTATCTTTTCAAGTGAATTTGAATGGGAAAAATTAAAAAATGACAGCATTGATTTTGATATTGCCTATTTGAAAGGGATTCCATTTGAAGCGAATTCAAAAAAATATATTGCTGTTCAGTTTTTATCTGTTTTAAAAGGAAAATCGTTTGAAAATAATCCAAATAAAGACCCGCATAAATATTTTTTATTATCATATGAAATTAATAACAATAAATTAATAACATTTCAAGTCCCAGATACAAATTTTATTAAAGCAATTAATAACAAAAGATTAAATGGTATTCATGATGGAAAAATAATATTATCAACAAATGTTCAATGTACCATAGAAGAGTTAATTAAATTTTTAACTGAAATAGAAATAAATGGAAAAAATATTAATGAAAGAGATATAATTGAATTTCAAAAAGCAAATTATTGAACATAACTTATCATTACATCGGAAAATTGCCGCTATCGCGGCAATTTCCGCTGAACTCGGTGTTCAGGCGCGCTGCGCGCGCCTGAACGGCGAGTTGCGCTTTCGCACTCGCCCGATTTGTTCAGACGTCGCGCTGATTCGCGCTCCTGAACAAATCGTTCGAGCGCATTCGCCGTTAAAATGAAATTAATAAAAATTAATTATTATATTGCATCATTTATATTTTTAATTCTATTTTTATTTTATCCTAAATATCTAAAAACCATGATAGATTTTGGAAAGGCTGAAATAGAAGGCGAAGTGATAGAGATATATAAAGAACCTCAGGTTATCAACAATCCCCCAGAGCCATCTACATATTTTGTTGCCAAGATTAAGGTTAATCGAATTCTACCGGGTTATGAAGGTGGGATGATATCTGAAATTGAACATGTAAAAGAAGACGGGGGAGAAGTAATTCTGGATATTTTTCATATTGGGTATAAAACTGAATTGGATCAACGGACTTTTCTTCCCGATAAAATCTTTATTGGTACTCTCAGCTATTCATACAGAGAATATCATAAAATTCATTCTTCCCAAACTGTATGGAGCCTTGAGTTATCAAAGATATTAAATGACTCAGAAACAGAAGACTATAAAAAGCAAGAAAAGGAAAGAAATAAATAAATATATAAATCCTCACACTAAACTTCCCTGTAAAGAATGTCATAAAAAAATGGAACAGTTTGACAAAGAGAAAGAAATTACCAAAAAAGAATTTAATTACGAAGAATTAAGCACGTTATGCAATAAATGTCATTCTCGCCGTCGTGACCGAGAGCATCCAGCGGAGTGTGCTCATACAGTTAAGCCTAAGATAGCGAAAGTTCCTCCGTCGAATTTTCCACTGAATTCTAACGGTGAAATTACATGTATTACCTGTCACAATGCATGTTCTAACTTTTCCAACCCACGTCTTCTACGTGGCGGATTTAGTTGCACTATGTGTCACATAGTGTAGAAAAGTAGTAAAAAGCTTATGGTCGAGTAGACCAACAGAACTTCCCGGAAAGCTTGGGTACATAAAAGTATAAAAGTTATGAAAATAAAAAACAAATAAAAGCTTTTAACCAGATGCTCCACCGGATTTTGAACAGCCGGCAAAAAAATCGCCGTCTGTTCAAAACCGGTGAGCTTTTTCGTTTTGCCTGTCGAAAAACCCCTATTTTCATCAAAAAGTACTTTCTTTGTATTAAATAATCAGGTATAATGTAAACAATATATTATAACTGAAAGGAGAAAGCATTAAATGGCCCGCTATAAGAAC
>JBFMCF010000125.1 GCA_040754625.1 bacterium
GTATATTTGCAGATTACATTTCGCGGCAACCAATTCCAGTCTTTTGAGGAAGTCGGAATAATCGGTTTCTTTTTTAAATATTTCTTTTCGCTCAATACCTCTTGCTATTACATGGTGCAGGGTACCCGGAGCATCTAATCTTGGGCATCTTGGCATAACTTTTATAGTTTATATTAACATCTTGTCGCTGTCAAGCAATTTCTGCACCAACGTCCCCCTATCCCGTCCCCATCCATCCACCCCCCATCCACCCCGTAGGCGTCCGTTCACCCGTACACCGTCCTAGGTCATGTGCTTAGAATGCTCTATTTAAATTAATACACACACAAGAGTTGAGTAATAAGCATGCAAAAATACAAGATAGACAAAAGACCTTGTGGTATATGCGAAATACCCGAAAAAAATTCCAAATATAACCGAGGCGTAAAGTTCCGACTGGGGTTTGTTAAAGTGGAGCAGAACATACGGGATCAGCTGGATAAATATGGAAAGCCCCCCTGTATAATCCCTTAACCCCTGGACCATGAAACCCCTGAACATGAATTCCCAGCTCCACATAAGCAGGAATTCCGATATGAATAAAACCAGTATTTCCTTCGGGTCTGCGGCCGCGGAAGCGCTATAGAAATTCCCGACGGAACTAATTTTTGACGTTATGTAAGCTATAACCGTCAATGAAACAAAAAATACCATAAATAACGGCAATGCCGTTTCAAGTTTTCCAAACGTAAGCCCGAAATCACCGAGTTTTTTGCCGTTTATCTTAAGAAAAACACAGGGAATCACAAAAAGCAGAAAAAAACAAATTATATAGTACGGGGTTAAAGCTTTCAAATACGGTACAGCGGGAATCAAAGGGCTCAGGAAGGATATAAGCCGCTTATCAACCGTCATCGTTAACGTAATCACGGAAATTAAAAGGACCCCCGCGGGAAACAATGGAGAAGGTTCTTTCTTTATTTCACTTGCTATGCTTTCAATATATTTTCTCAGCATAGGGTAATTATACCCTATTCCGACGGGGTATCTCCATAAAAAAATCCTCCCTGCTTATGAAAAACAGGGAGGATTTTTAATTAACCGTTGATACTGATTGACATGCGCTCCGGGTTTACTTATTCGTATGGCACGATCTGCACTCGCTGTTTGTGGTATAACCAGGACAGCTGAATAGATGGCATGAACGGCAGGTTAAGCTGCTGTTTGGATTGTGGCTGAACGTTGTATCGTCAGTAGCTGTTGTGTCTGCGTCAGTCGTATCGGTGATGGTTGCTGTGTCACAATCCCGAACTGTTATTGTAACTGCTTGAGACTCACCTGTTCGACCGCCGTTGTAATTTATGGTAACTGCGGCAGTATACGTGCCCGGCACACTAAATGTGACCACAACATCATAATCGCCTATTTGAATGTAAGGCATTAAATTCTGATAAGTATCCGCCGGGCCGCAAATGTCAAGACTTGCGCCATTGATATTATGATATTCCGTGTTAGACCCGATTGTGTAACGAAAAGTTACTGCCAGCGGCGCGCATCCTTCCAGCGGAGAAGCCGTTATTGTAGGCGTATAATCAGACCCGGCCGGTGAATCACCCGGCATACATATAGTTCCGCCAAGAATCAAAAACACGAAAACAAGGCCTAAACCAACAAATGTTTTATACTGTTTAACCATAAATTCCCCCTTTCTGGATAAATATTAATATATACGTTTTCAGGATAACAAAAAAATTATAGCACATCCTTAACAGGGTTTCAATATCTAAAAAAAGGACTGCCGCATGGTTCATAACTGCAGTTGCAGTTCCTCAGGGGGGGGGATAAGTAAGGTATAGGGGGTTTCTGTTTACACAATCCCAACATACGCCGGGAAATTTTTGACGGTGATTTTTCGGATGGCTTCAGGGCCGAGTTCGGGGTAGGCTATCAGCTCGTTTTTTACGATAAACTGGCGAAGATACGCACCGGCGCCGCCGTAAGTCACAAAATATACCGCTTTGTATTTTTTTATGGCGTTTGTTACTTCTTTAGACCTTGTTCCTTTCCCGATTGTTCCCTTGATCCCGTGTTCCAGTAAAACAGGCGTGAACGGGTCCATTCGTTTGCTTGTGGTAGGGCCTGCCGAGCCTATAATTTCTCCTTTCCGGGCGGGTGTCGGCCCGCAGTAATAGATGATTTGGCCGTCAAGATGGAATGGCGGTTTTTTGCCGTTTTTAATCAGTTCGATTAACTTTTTATGCGCCTGGTCGCGGGCGATATAAAACGTTCCGCTTATTTTAACTTTATCCCCTGGCTTTAAATTTTTAATTATTTTTTTATTTATAGGAGTAGAAATTATAACAGCATTCATGATAAAATTATAACATAAATTTTAAAAGGTGTTAACTATGAAAGAAATTGTAAATACAGCTATAAAGCACGCGAAAAGAATAATAATGGTTGTTATTGGATTTACTATATTAATTATAGGGATTGTAATGATAATTTTGCCGGGTCCTGCGATATTAGTAATACCTCTCGGGCTCGCAATTCTCGCGGGAGAATTTGTATGGGCGAGAAAACTGCTTCATAAGGTAAAATCAGGCGTTCAGGATGTTAAGGATTTTGTTAATTCAAATTCTAAAAAAAATAACAAACCATGATTTGTGTTAACTTATTGACACGCTGTAAATATCAACTTATAATTATATCAAAATGAATACTTTAATACGAAAACCGGCTGTTGCCGGCAGATTTTATTCAGGGACCGAGGCCGGGCTGAAAAAGGAAATAGCAGCCTGTTTTGAATCTCCTTTTGGCCCCAGGAACTACGCAGGACATGTCGCAGCCGTGGATAAAATCATATACGGCGGTGTTGTCCCTCACGCCGGCTACATGTTTTCGGGGCCTGTTGCCGCATGGTTTTATCAGGCAATGAAGAATAATATCAAAGGACATAGTACTTTTGTTATTTTAGGACCGAATCACACGGGGCGGGGAAGTTATGTAAGTTTATATCCTCCTGACGGAGCATGGGAAACACCGCTGGGCAGGGTAAAGATAAACAAGAACCTGGCTGAAAAAATAGGCGAAAGTAATTTGGTTGATATCGATGAAGACGCCCATATTTATGAACATTCGATCGAGGTGCAATTGCCTTTTCTGCAATATATTTTTCCCGATTTTGATTTTGTTCCCGTCTGTCTCATGAAACAGGATTTGGATACTGTACTGGAACTGGGCGGATTTCTGGGTAAAACCGCTGTATCATGGGGTCAAAAAATAGTTTTTATTGCCTCTTCGGATTTTTCACATTATGTTCCGCCAAAGACTGCCAAAAAGAATGATTCACTGGCGATATCCGCAATCGAGAATCTCGATGTTTCTCTTATGATGAAAAATATCCAGAGATATAATATCAGCATGTGCGGATACGGGCCTGTCGGAACAGTTATTTCCGCGGTGAAAGCTTTAGGTTCCGTGAATGGGGAACTTCTCCATTACGGCCATTCAGGGGATATACAGCCGATGGATGATGTGGTGGGGTATGCATCAATTGTATTTACATGAAGAACAATGCAAATTTCTCCCCTGATAAGCGAGATTAAGAGGGGTTTAAAGAAAGAAAAATATGTTTAAAAAAGGTTTTTTTGCGCGGTGGCTGTCAAGTAGTCTTGCGTTAATCGCCGCTTCTTATTTTTTTGAAGGAATAGAAATAAAGGATATACCGACTGCATTTATCGCCGCGTTTGTTTTGGGCATAGTCAATGCCGTAATAAGGCCTTTAGTATTTGTATGGACACTGCCTTTTAATGTTGTGACCCTAGGATTGTTTACGCTTGTAATCAACGGTTCAATGCTTTATCTGGTTTCGTGGTTTATGGGCGATGGATTCAAAATTCATGGTTTCGGCCCGGCGGTTTTAGGAGCATTGTTCATATCCGTTGTGAGCGGAATTCTTAATTATTTTATAAGCGACCAGGGCAAAATCGAGTTTATCAGATTTAATACCGCTAAACAAGAGAAAAAATATTATGACAAAGAAAAAGCTGTTGAAGCCGATTATGAAATTATTGACCCGGCCCCGCCTGAATCTGGAAAGAAGGGGTAAGGGGAATAGTGTGTAACATATCACTGGAGAGGAGTTTTTGTGGAAAACGGATATCTTGAAAAACAGGTCCATAAATTGAATAAAATCGGTATTGCATTGACCAGTGAACAAAATCTGGACAGGCTTCTTGAAATGATTGTCCGCGAGGCAAGGAATCTCGTTAATTGTGATGCCGGCAGTCTTTATATAAAGAGGGACAATTTTTTGGATTTTGTCGTAAGCCAGAATGATACATTGACGAAACGGCTGGGCGAGGCAAAAATTAAAGAGTTATTTAAAACATTCAGTTTACCGATAACTAAGGAAAGCGTATCCGGTTATACGGCTTTAACCGGCGAGATCCTTAATATTCCGGATGTTTATGAAATCCCGAAAAACATGGAATATAAGATTAATCTCGATTATGACCAGCGCAACCGGTATAGATCCAAATCAATGCTGGTTGTCCCTTTGAAAGATAACGAAAATAAAGTAATAGGAGTAATCCAATTAATTAATGCGCTGGATGAATTTGGAAATATAATATCATTTCCAGGAAAAATGATTGAAGAGCTTGTTTGTTCATTAGGATCACAAGCCGCTATAGCGATAAAAAACGCGCAGCTGAACAAGGCTTTAAAAGAAGCGTATCTTGATACTATTTACTGTTTATCAGAGGCGGCAGAATCAAAAGATAAAGATACAGGCATGCATATTCAAAGAGTGAGTAATTATTCTGTAACATTGGGAAGAAAACTGGGGCTTAATGAGAATGAACTGGAACTTATTCTTTATGCAAGCCCGATGCATGATATCGGAAAGGTGGGTATCCCTGACGCTGTCCTTTTAAAGCCGGGGAGGCTGGATATTGAAGAAAGAAAAATTATTGAACAGCATACTGTTATAGGGGCACGTATTTTATCAAATGCCAAAGGGCAGGTTTTGAAGATGTCAAAAGATATCGCGCTGACGCATCACGAAAAATATGACGGGACCGGATATCCAAATAAACTAAAAGGTAATGAGATTCCCCTTTCAGGCAGAATTGTCGCGTTAGCAGATGTGTTTGACGCGCTTATAAACAGAAGATGCTATAAATCCGCCATGTCTTATGATGAGGTCTGCGAAATTATCAAAAAAGAATCCAGCCGGCATTTTGACCCGGATATCGTAAATGCGTTTTTCGGCACATATAAAGAAATCAAGGAAATATTAGAGAAATATAACGATATGCCGCAGGAGATTTTATCAAAATCTTGAAGGATAGTTAGAGGCTCTAAAGTATTTCCGGAGCGTGGAAATGGACACTTCAATTCATTATTGGAAAGAAAAACTGATAATAGCTGCTTCTTTGATAATTTTCAATTTTCTTGTAATTATAAGACTTTTTGATTTCATTTCTAACACTATTCTTTTATTTATAGGCCCGCAGACTAATTCCATTTTCCTGTTTTTTATCTATGTTTCTTTTACCATATTTATACCTGGAATAATAATCAGCCTTGGGATTTTTGTTTGTATTCTTATGTATTATATTTTTATCCGCGCCCTGTGGTTATTTGATGCTGAAGAAAATAATATCATTGGGACCCGTGCCAATAACGTTTATCTGCTTTCGTTCAATATTTTAATTAAAGTATTGATATTTTTTAGTTTATTCTCCCTTGTTAATATTATTTTATTTATAATCCTGGGTGGTGAGATAGGATATTACCGCACCTATACTTTTTATTTATATAATCCGAATAATCTGATTTATTTCGTGGCTTTTTTAATAGCGAATTTACTTTTTATTGAAAGCGAAAATTTTTTGGCAAGACGTTTAAATTTACCCACTATTTTCCCCGGGAAAAGGAAAGAAATAGAAGGTAAAAAAATAAACATCGGTATTTTGTTTAAATACTACATTAATAATATTTTGCTTATAGTTGGAATAAATCTGATTTTAGTCAGCGGTATTCAGTTTATAGGCAGTATCGCGAACCAGCTTAATTTAAAAATACAAACAGCCCCTGAAAACGGAATTTCAATCGATCCTTTGATTAAGGCGGAAGTTGTGGTAAAAGGAATAACGAACACCGGCAGGGAAAATGCTGTTCCGATTTTTTTCAACCGTATGAATAAATTATACCAGAAAGCAGAACAGGAATTTGCGTCCGGGAATTATTTGGCATCAATTAATTTATTGCAAAAAGAACTTAATATAAATTCCAATTTTTCTGTCGCAATTTACAGTGACAGGTTTTATCCATGGATAAGCAAGTTATTAAGCAATAAAATATCCAACAGTATTCTTTTCCTGAAAGACAGCCTGACGGATTCCCTGGAAAACATAGAATATGTTGAGAATATTGGTGAGTTGATTGAAGAGTCCATGCCTGAGAATAAAGATAAATTTAAGGAGTATTTTCTTATTCCGCTTGCTGTAAAGGATGAATTGAAAATTAATCTCTGGAAGAATGCGCGCGGCGTATATTCGCAGGTTTTCAAAAAAGATGAACTTTTAAATATTTCACAGGCGCATATCAGCAAAAAAATCGGCGATTGTTTTCTGCTTTTGGGAAATTATGGTTCCGCGAAGGATTATTACAGCCAGGCGCTTGGGAAAAATAATTACTATATAGAAGCCAAAAATAATTTAGGATATATATATATGAAAGAAAATAATTTCGTTAAGGCGGAGGATGAATATAAGAATATACTTAACATCAAACCTAATTATTCTCTGGCAAAGATTAATCTTGGAAATTTATATTTTATCAACGGCCAGATTGAACAGGCACATAATATTTTACAAACGATTGATTTGGAAAATGATTTACCTCCGAAGATTAAGAAATTTTATTATCAAATCACGGCTGACATTTTGTTAAAGGAGAAAAAATATGATGAGGCGGGAAAAACATACCGCAAATCTCTAAAGATTGACCCGCTTTATTACCCCTCTTCAATTGGTTTGGCCAAAATTTACTGGGAAAAAGGCAGATTTAAAGATGCGAAAAAAATATATGAAAACATTTTGAAGAAACATGAAATTGCTCTGGCATACATAGGCATAGCAAGATATTATGTCGAACAAAATGATAATAACAAAGCCATGGAATATTTTAACAAGGCAATTAATCTCGGCAATGATTACGAAGCTATAAGGGAAGGTTTTGTAGGAATCGGGGATTTGTTTTTTGGAAAAGGGAATTTAGCGGAAGCCGAAAAATATTTTAATAAAGCTGTTAATGTTGACCCGTATTATTATCTCCCATACCAGAAATTAGGAGAAATATATTTTAGCGCAAAGAAATGGGAGAGCGCAAAAAATAACTTTTTAAAATCAATTGAAATGTTTCCGCAAAATGAAAATGTGCAAAAATATTTAGAAGAGGTGTATAAATCTATTAATAAAGAAACACAGGCAAAATATGAGAAAATTGTCGACAAGGAAAAAACCGGTAAAGAAAAAGAAAAACTGATATATGCCTATAAAAATTTGGGGTGGATTCACCTGGAAAACGGCGGTTATGAAAATGCCCTGAAGAATTTTGAACAAGCGCTTTCGATTAATCCAAATTATATTGAGGCCCTCCAGGGAAAAGGGATGCTCTTTTTAAGGACGGGAAAATATGCTGAGGCTGAAAAAGTATTCCAGAAAATAATTGGCATAAATAAGACTTATGCAATGGCATATATCGGGCTTGGAATTGCAAATATCAAAGTTAATGAAGCAAGTAAAGCACTAAAATATTTTGAACATGTCTTTATGCTGGATGATATAAACGCCAAGATACAGGCGAGCCTGGAGCTCGGATGGTATTATTATAACCATGAAAATTATTCCCTGTCCCTTGATAAATTTCTTCAGGCAATTACCTTCAGGGAAAATATCCCGGAAGCCTTCTATGGGCTTGGGGCTGTTTATGAAGCAAAAAAAATTTTTGATAAGGCAAGTATAGAATACCGTAAAGCAATCCGTTTAAAACCTGATTATGTTCAGGCCAAAGAAGGTCTCAAAAGGGTTGCAAATATTATTTCAGAAGGCATAAAAAAAGAAGTAAAAGTTTTGCATTATAATATTGAAAAAGAAAATTTATTTAAAGCAATTGAATCAGCAATAAATAAGGGTGAAATTGAGGATTCCAAAAATACTTTATTAGGGATCCTTAATGAAACACCTGATGATGTCAAGGCGTTAAAATATTTGGGCCTTGTTTATTTGCAGAAAAAAATGTATATTGAATCGAAAAAACAGTGGGAAAAGATCCTCAGCATAAATAATCAGGATATTGAAGCGCGTAATTTTTTAAATATAATAAATGATAAATTAGAGTCAACAAAAGCCAATGAAGAGGAGTTCTTAATACCTCTTCTCTCAGAAGGAATTGGTCTTTATGAAAAAGGCGAATTTGAAAAGGCAAAAGAAAAATTTATTAAAGCCGCCGCTATTAATCAATCGCCTGTTGCGCATAAATATCTCGGGAAAATATATTTTAAAGACAAAGAATATGACAATGCGATACGTGAACTTGAAAAATCACTTGAACTGGATCCCCGGCAGACAGATATAAGAAACAGCCTGATTAAAATGAAAAATGGATATATGGTGTTCAAGGAGTTAAATTAATTGCTTTTTTGCAAAGTTTTTAATTTTAGTTGTGCTTTTTCTGTCCATTCCCTGTCAAAAGAAAAGGATAAAAATTTATTAAGGTTTTCAACAGCTTTGGCTTGTTCGTTTTTATCGTTATAAACATCCGCCAGGCTGTAATAAACCGGGGCGAAGTTCGAATTTATTTTTGCTGCCTGAAGATAATTTTCAATAGCTGTAGTTTCCTGGCCGCTTAACTCATAATTTAATCCCAGATTAAAATAAATTCTTTCAGAATTTGGAAAAAATACTAAAGCATTTTTTAATATTTCAATTGATTTAGAGTAATTACCCTGCAATGTATATGCCAGGCTTAAGTTCAGCCAGCAGTTTAAATTATCGCTTGTAACTGAAAGGATTTTTTCGTATTCGGCAATTGAAAGAGGAAAGTCTCCAAATTGGAAAAATTTGTAAGCTATTTCAGAAATTAAATTTAAATTTTTGTGAGAAGACTGGACATAATTTTCATAATCTTTAAACATTGTATTGAAATTATCAATTTTAATGGAGATCTCTTCGATTTTTTTCCTGGCAAGAATGAAATTTGGGTCTATTTCATTGATTTTTTTATATTGGTCCAGCGCAGCTTTAATCCAGCCGTTTTCTTCATATAAAATACCGGCATTGTAATAAATCATAATATTTTGCGGCTCTTTTTCAATTTTATCTTTTAATTTTTTATAGATTTTAGAAAAATCATATATTTTAAGATATATTGAATCTGACGAAGATAGTGTTTCAGCAACCTGATTTTTAGCCTTGTTAGACGAGTAATATTTAAAAAGAATGGAAATTGAAAATAAGATAAAGAATAAAATTAACAGCCAGCGGATCAATTTATTTTTTAAAAAACGCCCGGGTTTGGAAGGCAGGCCGGTTATATTTTTTTCTTCTTCGGATATGACTGGTTTTTTTTCGATGGAAAAATTAACAAATATTTTTCTGAAATCGTTGTTGTATTCTTCTGTTTGCAGCCTGTGCCCATATTGATAAGACAAATATTCAATTTTACGGTTATCTAAATTTGCTTCAAAGAAAAACATTTCCTCTTTAGAACATTCGGGACATTCAATAAGTATCAAGTAAGGATGAAGGGGCAAAAATTTCGGCTCGGGAGAAATTGTCGAATAAAGCATAAGCTGATGGTCGGGGAGCGGTATTCCCGAATTAATTATTTCTTTTTTAAATTCAGGATGAGGTCCCATGCAATTGGAAGTATTGAAGATAAATTTATCTTCTTTGTAGCCGATGCTGTTGATGATTATAAGCCTGTAGTCTTTTAAAAAGACAAGGTTTTCCATTAGTGTGATAATTAAAGGATATAATTCATCTATTAGATTTTTATAGGCCCTCGTTGAAAGTGTTATGCCGTGGCCTTTATTTTTATTTCTTATTTCAATGATGCCTTCAATAATTTCTTTATTTTTTGATACATTCCCATCCGGGGTAAAATAAAATGAATTAAACTGTGGGATGAAGGGCGTAATATTTTCTTTTTTGAAATATAACATTATTTCCTGGAAAATATTGTACCAGTGACCGATGGAAGGACGGTATTTATTGAGTTTAAAATCTATATTAGTGTCTCTCCGCTTGTTTTTTATGTAATCGGAAACTAAAATAATAGTATTGTATTTTTGTATACATTCGAATAAATCAATAATGCGGTTGAATTTTAACGCCTCTTCAGTAGTGTTCTGCATTATCCGGAATGAGTAGGCCAGGGGAAAGGGGAATTGGTTTATCCAATTGTCGGGTTTTTCTAATAGATTCGGTTTTATTGGATTCATAATTGAAAAGAAATATAACATTTATGTAAAAAAAAGTCAATAATATTTAAGGAATTTGTCAAGCCAAATTTAAATGCTGTGATATAATATTGTTTATAATGAAACTCTGGATTATTTCTTTTTTAGTCATTATTCTAAACCTGCCTTTTGGTTATTGGAGGGCAAATGTCCGGAAATTTTCCCTCCAGTGGTTTTTAGCCATTCACCTGCCAATTCCATTCATAATCTTTTTACGTATTTTTTCAGGAGTGGGGTTTGCCTTAATTACCTACCCTGTATTAATTTGTTCCGATTTGTTTGGAAACTTTATCGGTGGGAAGATATATTACCGCCAGAGAGAAAACCCGGCCAGCCAGGTTACATCATGTCTATTCGTTGATTTCTTCCGGAAACTAGTGCTCTGACAAATAAAAATTGTTTTAATATCTTTAAATACCTGAAAGAACTGACGATAATATATTAATACAAAGTCGTTTTTGCATAAAAGAAAAAAATGGCAATTAATAAAAAAGAATATATAAAGGAACTGGAACAAAGCAAAATCAATTTTTTCAATATTGTGGAAAAAAGCACAGACGGCATAATTATCCTGGATAAAGAAGGGACTATGCGGTTTTCGAATTCCAGTGCGAAATCCCTTTTTGACGTTAACATAAAAAATGTTATAAATAAAATTTTGGAATTTTCAGATAAATTGGATAAGACTTTTGAGGTGGAAGTTACCTATAAAGATGGCAGGGCTGGATTTGCTGAAATGAGGATTGTTGAGACAGTATGGCAGGATAAACCCGCATATCTTGCTTCGTTCCGGGATATTACCAGGCATAAAAGTGACCAGTTTGAAATAAAAAAACTTTCTGCTGTTATTGAGAACAGTACCAATATGGTATTTATCACGAACCGGGAAGGAAAAATTGAAAATATAAATTCTATTTTTGAATATATAACCGGATATTCAAAGGAAGAACTAATAGGAAAAAGCTTATATTTGTTTGTTTCATCCGGCGGCAAAGAAAATGAAGATAACGAATTGATTTCGGCTATTAAAGAAGGCAGGAACTGGCGGGGTGTATCTAAAAATAAAAAGAAAAATGGCAGGGATTACTGGTGTTACTCATTGCTTCATCCTATTGCTGACGAATCAGGAAAGATTGTGCATTTTCTTGTTATACAGGAAGATATTACTGAGAGAATGCTTTCCGAAGAGAAGATTAGAAACCTTGTTTCCCGTGATGAATTGACAGGCCTTTATAACAGGAGCTGGTTTATAGATTTGCTGAATAAATGGATTTCCGGGGACGGAAAATTTAACAAGACCGGTGTCTTTTTACTGTTTAATATTGATGGGATGAGAATTATTAATAATATATACGGGCATACGGCCGGAAATGAGTATTTACGCAAAATAGCTGAATTGCTGCAAAAAAACCTGGATGCCGGGAAAAGTATTGTCGGGCGGCTGGGTGGAGATGAATTCGCAATTTTTATGCCTTGCAGTGATGAAGCAGAAGGAAAAAAAACGGCAGAACAAATTTGCCGGGCCATAGAAGATTTAACTTTTTCTGATGCCGCTATTCATTCAACCATAAGTATGGGGTGTGCTTTTTATCCTAAAAGCGGGGCCACTGTTAAAGATCTTCTTAAAAACTCGGATATTTCAATGTATAGGGCAAAAAAATCCGGGCGGAATCAATACCATTTTTTTAAACCAAAAGACCATGATTTGGAAAAGATATATTCAAAATATAAATGGAAGGAGTTTATTCAAAGGGCATTGAAGGAAAAACGGGTGGAGTTGTGGTACCAGCCTATTATGGATTTAAAGATGAACAAAATCCGTCATTATGAGGTATTGGCAAGACTCAGCGATGAAAATGGTAACATAGCTGTCCCTGCAATGTTCATGGAAACAGCAGAGAAACTAGGGCTTATATATTTAATAGATAAGATTATCACTGATAAAACAATTAATGTTCTGGCGGCCACTATGCGGGAAGGAAAAGATTTAACTTTTTGCATAAATCTTTCAGAAAAGGATATAGAAAACATGGAATTTATTTCCTTTTTAAAATCTAAAATAGCGGAAACAGGGGCCGACCCCAGACGCCTGGTGTTCGAAATAACAGAAACCGCCGCTGTTAAAAACATAAATACAGCTGTAAAATTTATTAATTCATTAAAATCAATCGGCTGTAATATTTCCCTGGATGATTTTGGGGCAGGTTTTACCTCTTTTGTTTTTTTAAAAGAAATGAACATAGACTATATTAAAATAGACGGTTCTTTTATTAAACGTCTGGAACACAGCCCGAAAGACCAGTTGATTGTTAAGGCCATTACAGATATGGCCAAGGGGATGAGGATTATGACTGTGGCTGAATTTGTAGAGAGAAAGGGGACGCTGGAACTCCTTAAAGATTATGGGATTGATTTTGCGCAGGGTTATCTCATAGATAAACCTTCATCCAATTTGAAATAGCTTTAATTATACAATTTCTGGTTGAACAAAGTTAATATTTCCTGTGCCCTGATCATTGATTCTTCAAAATTGTCATAAATATTTTGACGGCCTATTTTTTCAATCAAGCCGGCTTTATCTAAGGCCCCCATAGGCTGGCTTTGCACCCCTGAAAGGATGAAGGCTATCCCGTACCTTTTGCATTCTTTATAAACTTCTTCGATAGTATGGATCCCTGTGGCATCGAGCGCCGGGACTTTTCGCATGCGGATTATTCGGACCTTTGGGGCCTTCTCGACAGTAAGCATTGCCTCTTTGAACTTGAAGGCTGAACCGAAGAAAAAAGGCCCGTTTATTTCATAAATTTCCACCCCTTTTGGGATTTTTGAACCAAGCATACCGATTTCACTGTCTTCCCCTTCCTCATCTTCAAACTCTTTGGTTATAATTTCTACGTTTGTAACCAGGGCCATACGGCGCATAAAGAGAAAAACAGAGAGTAAAAGGCCGACCTGGATCGCGACTGTAAGATCAATAATTACTGTTAAAAAAAAGGTCGTCAGAAGTATCGCAATATCGCTTTTTGGACTCCTGAACAGGGCCTTGAATGAACGCCATTCACTCATATTGTAAGATACAATTATCAATATAGATGCCAATGTTGCCATTGGGATTAATTCAGCCAATTTGCCAAAAATAAGCATAATTAAAAGCAGGACAATTGCGTGAATAATTCCCGCTACCGGGGTCCGCCCGCCGTTTTTGATATTGGTCGCTGTCCGGGCTATTGCGCCTGTGGCCGGTATTCCCCCGAAAATAGGCGAGGCTATGTTGGCAACACCCTGCGCCACTAATTCCATATTTGAACGGTGCCTGCCGCCAATCATCCCATCGGCCACTACAGCTGAAAGCAGGGATTCAATACCGGCAAGCAAGGCAATGATAAAAGCGGGTTTAAAAAGATTTTTTGCCATTGCGAAATCAAGATGCGGCATAACAGGATGGGGAAGAGAAGATGATATATGCCCGAATCTTGAGCCGATGGTTTGGACGGGAATATTGAAAATAATTACAAGAGATGTGGTAACAATGATAGCTATAAGCGAACCGGGTATTTTATGTGTAATTTTAGGCCAGGCTATTAAAATCAAAAGGGCAAGCAGGCCGATAGCCGTTTCGTTATAATTGATTGTCGGAAAATATTTAAAATAAGCAATCCATTTTTCGATAAATTCAGGCGGCACCGGGCCCATCTGAAGACCGAGGAAATCTTTTATCTGTGATGAAAAAATGATGACCGCGATACCGCTTGTAAATCCGACTACCAGCGGGTGAGGAATAAATTTTATAGCCGACCCGAATTTCCCGATACCCATAACGATTAATATTATACCTGCCAAAATTGTCGCTATTACCAAACCGTCCATGCCGTATTGCTGAATAATCCCGTAGACTATAACAACAAAAGCTCCCGTTGGACCGCCTACCTGGACGCGGCTTCCGCCAAGGGCTGATATAAGAAAACCAGCAACGATTGCCGTGTATAACCCCTGTTCCGGCCTCACCCCGGAAGCTATCGCAAAAGCAATTGCAAGGGGAAGGGCGACTATTCCGACAATTACCCCTGCTATAAAATCTGATATAAATAATTCAAGGCTATACCCTTTTAATGTGGTTAATAATTTTGGCTTAAACATGTCCAGTCTCCATTTTTTACTTTTCCAAAAAATTAAAGTTAATGATTATATCATAATCTTGATTAAAATACAAATTAAGATTATAATAACCATTTATAGATAAAAACAGGTGTTTAATAACAGGATTAAGAGCTTTAAATGCATAAAGAACGTATAATAACTGATGTAATAAATGAAATGAATAATCTCGCCTTATCTCTGGACGGGCCGGAGCATTTGATTACATGGACAGTTGTTAATGTGCCGTTCCTGGTTAATTGTGAGTTTTCAGCACTGGTGTTGATTTATAACGAGTATATTTTATTAAATTGCAGTTCAGTTGTGAATAAAGAAAACCCTGTTTATGATTATTTCAAAAAAAAAGTCAAGGAGGAAATACAAAAATTAACAAATTCAAGTTCGTTAACATGGCAGGAGGTGGATACTTACATTGCGGAGGACCCGGTAGCTGATAGAAAAGAAGCATTGTCTTCCATCAATTCTTTTTTCATATTCGATTTGGAAGTGAAAGACAAAATAATTGGTTATGTAGCTATTGGAAGTTCACAAAAAGATGCTTTTGCAAAGTTTAAATTAAATATATTATGGAATTTTTGCGACCAGCTTGCCCTGGGACTGCGCAGTTTGCTTGATAGAGAGATGGTTATAAAACAGGCACAATTACTGGAAAAGGAGAAGAATAAAGTTGAAGAAGAAAAAAGAAAAATAGAAGCCATTATGGGCGGGATGAAAGAAGGCCTTATCATTACAGATAATATGGAAAATATTATAACTATTAATGATGCCGCGCTGGCTGTGCTTGGTTTAAAAAGAGATTTAGGGAATAAATTTGCGAGGGATTTTATCCTGGAAAATTTATCAAAAGAGGCGAATAAAAATGAATATGATGAAAAAATCATCGATCTGGGAGTGCCTAAAAAGAGAGTGGTCCGTATGGGGTCAACCCCGATATTCGGTTTGGATAATGAATTTATCGGGAGGGCGACGCTTTTAACTGATATTACAAAAGAGAAAGAAATTGAACAGATGAAGAACGATTTTGTAAATGCTGTAAACCATGAACTAAGAACGCCCTTAACCTCTATAAGGGAAATTATTTCTATTATAGCGGATGGGACAGTGGGGCCTGTAAATGAAAAACAAATCCGGTTTCTTAAAACCGCCATTAGTGATTCTGACAGGCTGGTGCGTATTGTGAATGACCTTTTGGATTTATCTAAAATAGAATCGGGAAAGGTCAAGTTAAAACGCATGCCGGCCGCAATTTCACAAATTGTTAATCAGGTAATGGCAAGTTTTGAACATTTAGCCAAAAATAATAAAATAGAAATAAAAAGCAGTATACCCGGCAATATCCCTTACATTTTTGCCGATACCGACAAGATGATTCAAATACTTACAAATTTAATCGGGAATTCGATAAAGTTTACACCCCCGGGAGGGAAAGTAATGCTGCTTTGTGATTTACTGCCGGAAACTTCAAAGAATAAGGAAACAGTCCAGGAATCAAAGACAACATACAAAAAATTTTTAAAGATTTCTGTCAGCGACAACGGACCGGGAATTTCGGATGAAGACCAGAAAAAACTTTTTAAAAAATTCAGCCAGCTCGAAACCGGGTTCAATCATAAAACCGGCGGGACGGGCCTTGGGCTTGTAATAGCAAGAGAACTTGTTGAAAAACATGGCGGTAAAATATGGGTCGAGTCGGAACCAAGCAAAGGGTCGACTTTTTCATTCACGATTCCCGTATTCGAAGAAGACCCGGCATATCTGGATTTAATACAGCAGGAAATTGAAAGGGTTAAAAAAGAGGGGACTCATCTTTCATTAATATTAGTTGACCCGAAAATCAGGAAAGAGTTAACAAATAAGGACAGAAACACTATCGCGAATCTTGAGAAACAGTGCAAAAACACCATGCGAAGGAAAGATGATTTTGTCCTGGTTTATCACGAAAGATATGTTATTATCATAGCCGAAAGCAGTAAGGAAAACAGTTTTAAACTCGCTGAAAGAATAAAAAGCACATTGGAGATTGATTGCGATTATAAAATAAAAAGTTATCCGAATGACGGCGATAATGCCCCGGCGTTGTTTAATAAGTTAAAAAATGAAGGTTAAACTGATATTTCCCGGAAAACGGCAATAATCGGCGGCAATCGCAGTCCCTTCACCTGGTCTCCCTCCTGAAAATAATAGGCGACATCAGAATAGCAAAATTGTATAATAAATGCTGATTTTTATTTAAAATAAGGAAACAACGGATGGCCGCAAAGATTTCCTTGGATAATGAAAATAAGAATAGCATAAAAGTGTTTTTCGGGAAGCGTCTGGTTATTCACCCCCGCACCAAATCACCTAATTCCAGTATATTATCTAATAGTGATAAATTTGAAAATCAACTAAAAAATAATAATTCTGCAAATAATAGATTTAGTGTGAGGGTAAATATAATCAGGCGCTTTTTTTATCCCCACATCAAATTGACTATTTGAGCAGGCCATCGAATAGTAACAATTTTGAAGATATAGCAAAAAGTGATAATTATGCCAATACTGGATTTGGTGTGGAGGGTCCTATACCGGAAACGCTATGCAGAAGCTGTCATTGCGAGGAAATAAGTCCGGGATTTATTTTTGATGAGTATCTGGGAAAAATTAATTGTAAAAAAACGAATTAAAATACAGGAGGAAGTAAATAATGAAAAAGCTGTTTATAAGTATTTTGAGTATGGTGATTATTTTTTCGACAGGAAAAACAATAAAGGCGGAAGTTTATGGGAGCATTTCGGGGAGGGTATATGTGGAGCAGACGGGAGAGGGCAAAGAGGGATTTAGAATACAGGTTTTAAAAGGTGATAATTTAGAATCAGTTAATTGGTTGAATATTGCTGGATTGAGGGGAACTGGAGAACTTGATAAGTATGGAGAAACAAAAACAGATAAAAACGGGAATTATTCTTTCAATCTATTACCTCCTGGAAAATATTTGATAGTTATAGTTGAAAAACCATTAAAATATTATTTTGAAAATTTTCATATTGTTAATTTAGAAGAAGGTAAAAATATAACAAATTATGATATTAAATTATCTAAATTGGGGTCAATTGGCGGAAAAGTTTATAAAACTGATGGAGTTAATCCTTTGGAAAATTATACTATATGGTCGTATGATGGAGAAAAAACTTATTTAGAAGTCGGGAAAGCAGCAGGAGAGTTTTTAATAGAAGGTCTTCCCCCAAAAGAACACTGGCAGTTGTTTATTAAATATAAAGGTTATTTATACACTTATGATAGTAGTGTTAATACCATGGGTAGTATTGATATAAAAGATTTAAGAATCGTTGTAAAAGAAGACAATCCAACCGGTATTTTTGGTCAAGTAACTGCACCTGATGGACTACCTTTAAAGGATGCATATGTTTATGTTAAGTCTGAGAATGAGGTGTTTAGAGGATCTGCCGATATTGATTCTACAGGAAGTTATTCAATTAAAGGACTGCCGTCTGCTAAATATTACCTTTCTATATACAAACGGGTGGAAGATAAATATATAGATTTTCTCGACTCTCCGATAGAACTTGCTAATGGGCAGCAAATTGAAAGGAATTATATTTATGATAGTACAAAGGAAAAAGAAGTTGAAATGATAATTACTTATATAACGACAGAGCGCATCCCTGCTGAATTAGAGAATATATTATGTAAAAAAGGAAAAACAGAAACAGGAAGCCGAATAGCTTTCACTACTTGTTATAAAGGTAAAATTGTAAGAGGGTATTGTGAAAGTTATGATACTGCAAGTGATTGTATGAAAAAAGTTTACGATTTCCATGAAGATGTTCATGTAATACAGTATACTGAAAATAAAGTTTGTGAAATGGATGATGATGAAAGAAAAAAATTTCTAGAGCGTAACTTATTTTGGTTTGAATTGGAAGCTTTCGCATTATCTGATGTAGAAGAGGAAAAATGTACAGGGAAAAAACCTCCATGCAGAGTAGATTGGCTATTAAGAAGATATGGAATTTATGGTAGCGGTGTTTCTTACTATTCTGAATATTCATGCCCATTACCCGACCTCGGCACCTACCGCCCCGACGAATCCTTCAGCGTATCGAGCAACTTACCGCCCCAAGTAGTGGATTATTACAAGGAAACGCCTGACGGGACATTACTACTTCAGGGCGCGTCTGATTTAATGGGTAAATTGCTTTCTGCTGTCAAGAAGTCAATGGTTTTAACTGATATTAATACGTATTTTCCGAATTTACTCCAGCACTCCAAAGTTTTAGTTATTCCAAGCGGCGGATTAATTGGTTTAGATAATTCTCAGGCTTTTAAGGATAATCTGGCAGAGTTTGCAAATCAGGGCGGAGTAGTTGTTTGTTTTTCCCAGCCGAATGGTTATGAGTTTTCGGCATTACCCGGGGGACAAGTTGGAGGCTACGGCTGGGGAGAAGACCAGGCGTGCCACAGCAACGCGGTTTACATAAATACTTATCATCCTGTTCTTTCAGGGC
>JBFMCF010000126.1 GCA_040754625.1 bacterium
ATTAGGGAGCAAATACAAAGATGTTAACTTAGCAGCAAATAATATTTCTCTAGGTGTTGCTGCTGAATTTTAGTTGTTTTGAATAATATAGAAAGGCTCACAGGTTTATTTTATACCTGTGAGCCTCTTAACTTTTTGCAGCAAAAAAGGGGGGGGGATATGAAGATAGACATTAAAAAGGTCCAATTTGTCTGTATTTGTTTAATGGGAGGAATTGGGGTGGCGTTTTTGTTAACAAGCTGCGCAACTATTATGGGTAAAAACGGCCCGGAAAGTTTGAATATCCGCAGTAATCCCGATCAGGCAATTGTTACCATTACTGACGAAACCGGAACAAAAATTTTTGAGGGTAAAACTCCCACTATTTTATCATTGGAAAAAAGCAAAGGCTATTTCCAGGGCAAAAAATATACTGTAAAAATATCAAAGCAGGATTATGTTGAACGAACCATTACTGTAGATACACAAGTAAATGGCTGGTATGTAGGAGGTAATTTTATATTTGGAGGGCTTATCGGCTGGCTAATTGTTGACCCTGCGACAGGGGCAATGTGGACCCTCGATACCAATGATATTAATGTGACATTGGAGGCTTCGAAGCAGGGTATGACAATTGAACCTGATAAAGCGGGTATTGTGCTTTTACAGGATGTTCCGTTATCGTTAAGGGACAAAATGGTGAAAATTTCCCGGTAGGGATACAATTTAAAAGGGAGGATTGTTTGAGGAAACAAGGCGGTTAGGAAAATATTTTACTAAAGCGTTCTCGCCATAACCCTCGCGTTCTCCAAATCTTCGAGGGTGTTCACGTTGAAAAAACTTTTTCCGTCCTTGTCAAATTTTTTCAGTTCATATTCACGTATATATTTTGTTTTAAGATGGCGAGTTATGTCCAGCAATTTTAATTTATTTTTACCTATTTGATTTTCTATCGTATTAAGGCAGTTTTTTGAATAAAAACCATGAAGCGGCATTAACTGGCCATGCCAGCAGGGGATGAGAAGATCGCAGTTAATAAACTGTGAACTTAAATATGTTATCACTTTTTCGTTAAGAAAAGGCATGTCGCAGGAAACAATAAAATTTTTATTTGACGCTGAAATGCTTAAGCCTGTAAGTATACCACCGAGAGGCCCTTTATTCGGGATAAAATCTTTATATATTTTTAAGCCGCAGGATCTGAAAAGAACGGGGTTATTGGCGGTAATGATAATTTCTGAAAACAATTTTTGAAGGACATCAATTTCTCTTTCGAAAATTGTTCTGTTGGCGATGTCGGCAAAAACCTTATTTTGCCCAAGACGTGACGATTTTCCTCCTGCTAAAATAATTGCCGTTGTGTCTATCAGTTCCATGGGGAAGTTATCAGTTACAGCTTGAAACTATTTTACCCTTTTAATTCTTTTTTGTCATCAGTAGCTTTTGTAGTGTTTTCTGAAGCCTTTTTATCATCTTCATCCTCGCCGCTCATCGCCTTTTTAAAATTCTGGACGCCTTTTCCGATGGCCTTCCCGACTTCCGGCAATTTTCCCGGCCCGAAAATTATCAGGGCGATAATGAGGATAACAATTAATTCACTCATGCCTAAATTACCAAACATGTTTGCCTCCATTGTAAAAACCAAAAAACTAAACTACCAAAATACTTGAGGGGTCGGGGTGTTTCGACCACTCATCCTGAGGAACACATTCGTTTCACTCAGTGTAAACTCCGTGACGAAGGATCCAAAAATATACAAGAGACCCTTCGCGTTGCTCAGGGTGAACAGTCGGGAAAACTCCCCGACTGCTCAAATACTTAAAACTTAAAATAGTTTTTCGTTCTTCAGTTCTTCCGTTTTCCGTTCTTATTATACACCTTTTCAGGGTCAAATACTTTCTCTTTTTTTATTATCGTAAGTTTATCGCCGTTAACTTTACGGTAAAAACAGGTATTGTATCCGGTATGGCACGCGGCGCCGCCGATTTGTTCTACTCTTAAAACTACTGCATCCTCGTCGCAGTCAATAAATATCTCTTTAACAATTTGTGCATTTCCCGATTCTTCGCCTTTCATCCATAGTTTATTGCGTGAGCGGCTGTAAAAATGGGCTTTACCGGTCGATAACGTTTTCTCCCAGGCTTCTTTATTCATAAATGCAAGCATCAGTATTTCATTCGTTTTGTAATCCTGGATAACGGCTGTAATCATTCCGTTTAATTTTTCAAAAGCAAGGTTAATCATTGACTTTTCTCCTGTGCTGGTGTTTCAAGAATTTGTTTTACCGTTTCAGCAATATCGCTCGCAGGCAAGATTATTGGTATAAATCCGGCGGCCCCGGGCCCCGAAAAAATACTGCTGATTATATCAGAATCTGATTCTGTGCTTCTTAAGACATATATTCCCGCAAATTTACCGTCAAGTGAGAATACAGGCGCCCCAAAATAATCTTTTGTTCTTGAGATATAAAAAGGTCTTGGTTTTTGAATGACAGCTTCAATCCTGTCCAGAGTCATTGTTGGTGTCCATGAGGCGATTTTTCCTAAACGGCTTAAAATGACAATCTGGTCAAGTATCCGGACCTCCCCGGCTTCTTTCAAATTAACCGATGAAGAAGCTGAATATTTTTCAGCCGGCTGTATAAAAACAAGGTCCAAATCCTTGTCGCGAAGCAGAATTTTGCCTTCTTTTTCCTGCCCGTCATTAAAACGTATCTTAATATCGCTTACTTCGCTTTCCCATTTCATGTGAGATGCCTGGGGACCGCCTCTGTTTTTCATAATTTTATTATAAAAAACAGTCGGCTCTGTGGCAATAAGGCTTGTAACAATCAGGCCGGAATTATCTATGACGGTTCCGATTATTTCTGACCGCGATTCATTCGTGTTTACCTCCCGTCCCTGAATGGCCATTTTTTGTTTAATGGTTATTTTTATGGAAACTACGGCGTTTTCAAATTTATTTTTAATATCTCTCGCTGAATTAACAGCGTCATCCGCATAAATCTTTTGAACAAAAATTATCAAAACGAGAAATAAAGAAATAAATAATTTTTTTAAATTCATCTGTTCTCCTATTTTAGTTTGTTCACTTGATAAACTTTATAACTTTTGACTTAATAACATCATTATTTTCCCCAGTCCGGTTCGGTTTCAATAAATCTATAGCTTATTCCGCGCATTACCTGAAAAACGATATATTTTGTTTGTTCAACCGATATTTTTTTCATAATTTTTTCCAATTCATCGACATTTTTAACCGGCGCACCATTTATTGAAATAATAAGGTCATTCACCGCCATGTGGGACAGTCCGGCCCACCCGCCTTCGTTTACGCTTGTAACTAAAACCCCATTTTGGTTCTCTTCCCACTTTTCCTCTGATTGGTCGAAGAATGTTATATCTCTGGCAGTGAACTCAAAATTGTCATCACGGTATTTTTTCATTTCACGGTCCAGTTTAGGAGTAGAGGCGAGCTCAACCTCAATTTCTTTTTCTCCCTTGTCCCTTAATATTTTAAGATTTATTTTGCTTCCAATTTTATACTGGCGGATAATAGTCTGGAAAGTTTCAAGGTCTTCAGGTTGTGTCGCGGTAATTTTTTCTCCGTCCAATCCAACGATAATATCACCTGTTTTCAAGCCCGCATTTTCAGCAGTGGTTTTCGGATAGACTTTTGTGATTCGTATCCCGCCGCTGAAATCTTTCAATTCCAATATCCTTGCAATGTCCTTTGTTATAACCTGGAAATTCGCGGGAAGCCACGCCTTTTTTGCCTCCCTGCCGGGATCATCCAGGCTTTTAATGCCGAGTTTTACCACGGTTATATATTCCTCTGACTTTCTTTCAAAAGAAACCTTTACGGGAACTGGATCGGTTTTATCTTTTACAATCCCGGATGTAATTTTGAGAAGGTCATCTATATTTTTTACAGGATTGTCCCCAATCGAGGTAATTATGTCCTGTGCCTGAATATTTGGTTTCGCGTCACTGCAAGGTCCGCCCTGTCTTGTATTGTTAACAATTACTCCGTCACGGCTGTCTCTTTTTAATTCTTTGGCGGTAAAAAGGGTTATGTTTCCGGCGGTCATTCCCCATTCTTTTAACTCAAATTTTTTGGATTGCGCGTTTTCTCTTTTTTCAGTAATCAAAGTTAATGTTTTTTCACTGCCGTCACGCAAAATAACGGCTTCTATTTTTTTACCTATTGGCAAATCAGCAACAAGCTGGTTGAAGACAGGAAGTTCTTCTTCGGAATTTACCGATATCTCAATACCGGCGAATTTAATTAAAATATCTCCCGGGAGTAATCCGGATTTTTCAGCGGGGGCGTCTTTGATTATACTGCTTACAAGAACACCTTTTTTAACAGATGATGATTTTAAAAGAGGCTGGGCATATAATCCTATCCAGCTTCTTTCTATTTCAGATGAATTAATAAGTTTTTCCGCGGATTCTTTTGCGATATTCCCCGGGATTGCCCCGCTTAGCCCAAAACCTATCTCATTTATACCTATAATTTCACCATTGAGGTTGACCAGGGGACCTCCTGAATTCCCGCCGTAAATCGCCGCGTCATGACCGATCCATTTTATAAGCGTCCCGACATCTTCACCGTCTAATGTAAATTTATTAAACGGCCAGAATAACTGTGGCATTATCATTTCAGTATTGCTGATAATGCCAAGGGTTGCGGACTGGGAAAGCGCAAGAGGGCTTCCCATTGCGAGACAGTTATCCCCGACTTTTATTTTTGAAGAGTCCCCGAAATTCGCGGAAGGGAATTCCTTGTATTTTTCTGATTTTAATTTAATAACAGCAATGTCTGTAAGGGCGTCTGTGCCGATAAGTTCTGTTTCTACCTCCTCCCTGTTTGACATGGTGCACACAATCCGTTTTGCCTTTCCGGCTACATGGTGGTTTGTGACTACAAATCCCTCTTTGCTGATAATGACCCCGCTTCCTGAGGCTTCCTGTTTTATCTCACGGCCGTCGCGGTAGTCTATGGCAACCACGTGTATTCGGACAAGGGCGGGTTTAACTTTGTCGATTGCCCTGGTTATTTTTTCATTTAATGATTCCGGAATATTGCTGCCGTTTACATGGTGGAATCTTTTGCCGGCGCAGGAAAGAGATATTATCGCGATTATAAAGATAAAAGTTAAAAATTTTATTCGCTTTTGTATATTCATTTTATATTCTGTCCTTTTATAAAATTATTTAATATTATCGAAATATTTTAACACTTATTTTACCTTCGTCAAATGGTTTTATTATGGTATAAAAAAAAGATAAGGATAAAATGTATTGTTTTACTTATTATATTGAGTACAAAGATTTTTAAAATTCATCGACAAAAAAAAAAAAATATTGTAAAATATATTTTAACGATTTATTTGAGGGATACCATTAGCACCACTCGATTCTATTTATTCATTAAGCGAATAAGGATTAGAAAAGATATGGTACAATTCGAATGGGATAAAGAAAAAGCAAAACGAAACTATAAAAAACACGGTGTTTCTTTTGAAGAAGGCTCAACAGTGTTTTATGATCCTTTATCAGCCACTTTTGAGGATCCGGATCATTCAGATGATGAGCCAAGGTTAATTACAATAGGTTTTTCTTTGCAAGGCCGCCTCCTTGTAGTCTCGCACACTGAGAGGGGAAAAGCTATACGTATTATCAGTACACGGCCTGCAACCAAGCATGAAAGGAAAAAACATGAAAACTAAAACACAAAAAATTAGAGATGAATTGCGCCCTGAATACAATTTTGATTACTCAAAAGCTATTCGCGGCAAATATCACAAACGGTTATCCAATGAAGGAGCAAATGTAGTTGTTCTTGAACCGGATATCGCAAAAGCTTTCAGTAATTCATCAGCAGTGAATGAAGCATTAAGATCACTTCTTGATTTTACCCGTTTAACTAAACGCCTCACAACTCATGGCAGCCGATCTTAAAAGACAGTAGCGAAAATTGAGCGTTGTTGGGTTTAGTTTATCACAAGTTATCAGCTAAAGTATAAATAAGTTTTTTCACTTTCTTTCAGTAAAATGTTTTTTTACAGGCTGTATAAACGCCCTTTGTTTTTTCCGTTCCACGAATGTTTTCGGCACATAGATTTTTTCGCCTGTTAACGGATGTTTTTCCGTCCAGTAGGCGCAGGTGGAAAGGGTTGAAGGGGATGGCGTGAAATCCTGGATTTGTTCGGGCCTTACCCGGTTTTCCGCGAGGTATTTTTTTAATTCCCCGGCTTCCTTCAGGCCTGTTCCCGGGTGGCTTGTTATGAAATAATTGACGATAAAAATATCTTTTCCGATTTTCTTTTTTATTTGGTTGAATTTCCGGACAAATTTTTCATAAGTGGAAAGGCCCGGTTTATTCATAATTTTTAAAACAGAATCACAAGTATGTTCAGGCGCGACCTTCATCTGCCCGCTAATATGAAATTTGCATATCTCTTCGAAATATTTTTCAGCTTCATCTTCGACCAGTAAATCGTATCTTATGCCGCTCCCGATAAAAAGATGTTTAACCCCCGGGATAGAACGCACCCTGCGGTATAATTCAAGGCATTTTTCATATCCTAGATTAAGGTTTTTACACTTTTGAGGTATCAGGCATTTTTGGCCGGTGCAAAAACTGTTTTTTTGCCATAACGAACATTGCGCCTGGTAAAGATTCGCCGTAGGCCCGCCGATGTCCGTAATTGTTCCTTTAAAATAACTTCTTCGGGCAAGCTCCCGGGCCTCTCTCAAGATTGAATCCGCGCTTCTGCTTTGGACAATCTTTCCCTGGTGCAGATAAAGAGCGCAGAAAGAACATTCCCCGCAGCATCCGCGAAGAGATGTTATGGAACATTTAACTATTTCAAAACCGGGGACACCGCCGTGTTTATCATAAGAATAATGCCAGTTATGGACAAAAGGGAGGTTGTAAAGTTCGTCCAATTCTTTCGTTGAAAGCGGCATCGCGGGCGGGAATTGGACTAAGAATCTTTGATCATATTTTTGCGTGAGGGGCCTGGCGGTTAAAGGATTCATTTGCTGGTAGCAAATTTTAAACGCTTCACTGAATTTTTCTTTATTTTCTTTAACCTCGTCGAAAGAAGGTGTTATTAAGCAATCTTTTAAAAAATCGATATTTTTTCTTATGGCGACAGTTCCCCTGATATTATCCAGGCCTTTGACGCTTTCACCTTTATTCAGCCTTTCGGCGATCTCCCACACCTGCCTTTCACCCATTCCATAGACTAAAATGTCTGCTTTTGAATCTAAAAGGATCGAGCGCCTGATTTTATTATCCCAGTAATCATAATGGGCCAGCCTCCGCAGGCTTGCTTCAATACCTCCTAAAATGATTGGAACATCGCCGAATAATTCCCTGAGCCGGTTTGTGTAAACTACCGTGGCGCGGTCAGGCCTGAAACCGGCTTTCCCGCCGGGGGAATAATCATCATCATTACGGATTTTTTTGTTCGCGGTGTAATTGGCGATCATTGAATCGACGTTACCCGCGGTCACGCCAAAAAAAAGGCGGGGTTTTCCAAGCCTTGCGAAATCTTCTTTGTTTTTCCAGTCGGGTTGAGCGATAACGCCGACTTTAAATCCCTTGCTTTCCAGAAAACGCCCGATTAACGCGGTGCCATATGTAGGATGGTCCACATAGGCATCCCCGCTTACAAGGATGATATCAAGCTCTTTCCATCCGCGTTCCTTTAAATCTTCTTTTGAGGCCGGTAAAAATTTTTCTTTCATTGTACTATATTTATATAACCTTGACAGCCTGATTAAATTGTGATTTAATCCTTACTTGTTATTAATAGTTTTAATTCCGGCAAAATGACAATACGTAAATAATTTATTATAACATATTATGCAAAAAAAAGCAGTAGTTTTATTATCTGGCGGATTAGACAGCACATTAGCCCTTAAATTAATGATCGATCAGGGCGTTGAGGTTTATCCCTTGAATTTTGTCTCCATTTTTTGCCGTTGTAACCGCAAGGGATGCCATGAGGCGACAAGGGTAGCGGGGCAATTCGGGGTGAAAATCAAGCTCATGGAAAAGGGTGATGAATATCTCGAGGTTTTGAAAAATCCGCCGCACGGTTACGGCAAAAACATGAATCCGTGTATTGACTGCCGTATTTTTATGTTGAAAAAAGCTAAAAAATATATGGAAGAGGTTGGCGCGTCATTTCTTGTAACAGGCGAGGTTTTAGGGCAGAGGCCTATGTCGCAGAGAAGGGACGCGATTAATCTTATTGAAAAAGAAGCAGGTGTTAAGGGTTTAGTGTTCAGACCTCTTTCAGCAGCGTTTTTTCCTGAAACTGAAATGGAAAAATCAGGATTAGTCGATTCTAAAAAATTTCCGGCAATTTCCGGACGTTCACGAAAAGAGCAGATTAAACTTGCTGAGGAAAAAGATATTAAAGATTATCCATGCCCCGCTGGAGGTTGTCTTTTAACCGACCCTGAATTCGGAAAAAGATTAAAAGAATCTTTTTCTCACGGCGAGGATTCAAAAAGGGACATTTTACTTTTAAAGATCGGCAGGCATTTCAGGCTAAAAAATGGAAGAAAAATTATTGTAGGCCGCAATGAGACAGATAATAATCAATTGGAGAATATGCAGGCTGAAGGAGAATATATTCTGCAGGTTGAGATCATTCCCGGGCCGGTAGTTTTGCTCAAATCAGATTGTGATGAAGAGACACTGAAAATGGCCGCCGGGATATGTGTAAGCTACAGCGATTTTGATAAAGATGAGCCGGCTCCCGTTTTGGTCAGGAAAAAAGACGGGAAGTCAGATATAATAAAGGCTTACAGAGTTGATATGTCAGCGATAAGCGGGTTGATGATTTAGATATTTGAGGTACTTTTTTTGTAAAAATTCTGCTTCCAGCAAACAATTGACTATTTTATTAAAATTCCATAAAAATCATGTTGACAAAATTTTTATAATGTATAAAATATACATTAGAGGAGGGGGGTGTTATGTCTGTACTTAAAAGAACGCAGATGTATTTTTGTGAAGATGTACTTTTAGAGCTGAAAAGAAAGGCAAGAGAAGAAAATACCAGCATCGCTGATATTGTCAGGAACGCGATTTCAGAATTTCTTGCAAAAGAGAAAAAAAAGAATTGGATAAATGACCCGTTATGGAATATAGCTGGTTCCGCCCATTCGAAAGATAAAGATCTTTCCATTAATCATGATAAATATCTTTACGGAAAAAACAAGTGAAATTATTTATAGATACTTCAGCATGGCTTGCGATAAATGATAAAAATGATCAATACCATACTGAAGCAATGAATAAGATTATAGAAATAAAAAACCAAAAAATTGCGCTTATAACTTCAGAATATATTTTTGATGAAAGTATAACTTTAATACGTTACCGTATTTCACACTCTTCAGCGGTTCTTTTCGGAGAATCATTATTAAACAGCAATATAGTTAAAATTATTGATATTACAGATAAAGACAGGTTTAAAGCCTGGGATTTGTTTAAAAAATATGAGGATAAAGAATTAAGTTTTACGGATTGTATAAGCTTTGTTTTAATAAAAAATTTGAAACTTCAGAAAGTTTTTACTTTTGACAGCCATTTTAAACAAATGGGATTTGAGACATTTTAATTATTTGAGGAGCCGGGTATGCCATTAAAAATCTATAACACATTAACCAGAAAAAAAGAAGAATTTGTTCCCCTGAAAAACGGGGAAGTGAAAATGTATGTCTGCGGAGTGACGGTCTATGACGAGTGTCATCTTGGGCATGGGCGGAGCGCGGTGGCATTTGACGTGATCAGGCGATACCTTGAAAAGCTTGGTTATAAAGTAACTTTTGTTAAAAATTTCACTGATGTGGATGACAAGATTATTAATCGCGCGAATAAGGACAATATAAAACCGGAAGAGCTTACGAAAAAATATATAGAGGCGTACAACACGGATATGAAATTACTGGGTGTAAGAAAAGCGGATATTGAACCTAAAGCCACGGAGCATATAAAAGAAATGATCGAACTTATTTCTGATCTCGTCAAAAAAGGTTATGCGTATGAAAGTAACGGCGATGTTTATTTCGCGGTAAGAAAATTTAAAGGTTATGGGAAATTGTCGGGAAGAAGCCTGGATGAACTGGAAGCCGGCGCCCGGGTTGAGGTTAACGAGCAGAAAAAAGACCCTCTTGATTTCGCGCTCTGGAAAAAATCGAAAGAAGGCGAGCCGTGGTGGGACAGCCCGTGGGGAAAGGGAAGGCCGGGCTGGCATATTGAATGTTCCGCGATGTCAAAAAAGTATCTTGGAAGCACACTGGATATTCACGCCGGCGGGCAGGACCTGATATTTCCTCACCATGAAAATGAGGTCGCGCAGTCCGAAGCGTCAACCGGAGAACAATTTTCAAGGTATTGGATGCATAATGGATTCGTGAATATCAACAAAGAAAAAATGTCCAAGTCATTGGGCAATTTTTTTACAATATCGGATATCCTGAAGAAATATGACGGTGAAGTTGTCAGGTTTTTCCTTTTGTCCACCCATTACCGCTCGCCGATCGATTATTCGGATAAGGAACTTGACAGTGCGGGAAATTCATTAAAAAGAATTTATAACACATTAGAAAATATTGATGATTTTTTGAGTAAAAATGCACAAAAAGAAAAACGCGATAAAACAGATGAAGAATTTCTGCCAAAGATAAAAAGAGCGGAAGAAAAGTTTAAAGAAGGCATGGACGATGATTTTAACACGGCTGAAGCCGTTGCCTCGATTTTTGAATTGGTTCGAGAGGCTAATATTTATCTTGGGGAAAATCCCGCGAAAGACATTCTTATTTCCGCGGGAAATAAAATCAGGGAATTGGGAAGTATTTTAGGATTATTTCAGAAAGAAGTTAAAGAGAACATAAACGAATTTGTCGAGGCAAAGATAAAAGAAAGAGAACTCGCCCGCAAAAACAAGGATTTTGCCGCATCTGACAGAATAAGAGATGAATTGAAAAATATGGGAATTATTCTGGAAGATAAAAAAGATGGGACACGGTGGAAAAGGGAATAAAATATGCTTTTCGATATAATATCCGCGGAATATTTAGATGAATATAGAATTAAAGTTACATTTGAAAACAAAAAAACCGGAATTGTAGATTTTAATAAATATCTAAAAAGAGGCGGCGTTTTTGAAAAGTTTAAAAATATTGAATTTTTTAAATCATTTCAGTTGGATAAAGAAATTGGTAATCTTACCTGGAATAAAGAGATTGATATAGCGCCTGAAATTTTGTATTCTGAGGCAATTCATTCACCTTTGCCTAAATGGATGGAGAATTAGAAATTAACAAGAATAAAAATGAGAATTAAAAAACGGCCGGTGGTGCATCCCGGCAGGATATTAGAAAGACATTATATTGAGCCCTTGGCTCTTAGTATTAGCGAATTATCAGAGAAACTCGGAATATCAAGAAAGACATTATCAAAGATTATAAACGAACATACCTCTGTTACTCCTGGAATGGCGCTTCGGTTGTCTCGTGCGTTTAATACAACTCCTGAATTATGGCTTACCCTTCAGCAAAATTATGATTTATGGCATGCATCACATGAATTTAACGAATGGAAGACAGTTGAAGCGATTGCAGTCTAAATAAAAATTCAAATAAAAAATATATAAATAAGATTTATTGAGTAAATTGATTTTTACAAAGCTCAAATCTAAACTTTTAAAAAGTTTTATTGTCAAGATATTCTCGAAATCCTTTAAACAACATAATATTTTTAAAATGATCTCTTGTGGCAGATGCTCTAAAGTTAAGTAAATTGCCTCTATCAAGGGCACAAGGGTCAGCAATACACAGTATTGGCTTTCTTTTATTCGATTTTAAAGAATTAAATATCAAATCTGAAGCGTCGATATCGTAATCGTTGAATGATGATCCAATAATAGTAACTTCATCTGCGGAAGTAATTTTTTCTTGTGCGATATCCCATAATTTTTTTAATCGAGCAGGTAATATTTTATTTCTGGTGGGAGGTATTAATACCGGTTCGAGATTATTATTACAATCTTTACATTTTTCAGAAATAATACGGTCATACATATTGTGCCAAGTTAAATAATTCTTATCGCAGGAAGGACAACATGCCCAGTTTAAAGATCCGTGCAGTTTTAATAACAGAAAGTTGCCTTTATACGATTCTTCATACGAAGGGAAATTTATAATTTTATTTTTGTCTATATCTAATCCGTAAGAATAAATTCCAAATATATGTTTATGTAATAATGCATGTTCAAAGAGTGTTTCGTAATTAAATGTGATTATAGTCTGATTAATATTTTTCATATCGATTCTTTTATCTATAAAATC
>JBFMCF010000127.1 GCA_040754625.1 bacterium
CAATAAAATACAATCAATATTTAAGAGGTTTTTACTTTAGACTAAAAGCTAAAAAAGGCAGCGGTAAGGCGATTATCGCGACAGCGAGAAAGTTTCTTACAATAATTTATCGCACACTTAAAAATAACTGGGTGTTCGATGATTTTAATAAATTCAAATTAGCTGAAGCTATTTAAAAAATAAGTCTTCAGAGTAGAAAATAATTGACTTTTAACATAGGAGAAATAAAAGATGAAAAAGATATTTTTTTGTATTTTACTTTTTCTTTTAGTACCGGTGTTAGCGGGAAATTCTGCCGGCTCAATGAATTTTATTGATATAACAAAAGAATCCGGAACAGGAGACCCGGGACGCGGGAAGGGTGTGGCTGTCGCTGATTTTAATAACGATGGATTACTGGATTTTTATGTTTCAAATAAAGGCGGGGGGAATGTTTTATATCAAAACACGGGTGATATGAAATTTATTGATGTAACGACAAAGGCAGGCGTGAATGAAGCGGGTTATTCACTTGGTTCATGCTGGGGTGATATTAATAACGATGGACATATTGACCTGTATGTGCCTAAGGGCGGCGTTTATGAAATTGAATCGAACAGGCTTTTTTTAAACAATGGTGATGGAACATTCACGGATATAACCGGAAAAGCGGGTGTTGGCGCAAAGACTTTTAGTTATGGCTCGGCAATGGCTGATATTGACCATGACGGCTATTTAGATATATTCTGCGCAAATTACGGCACAAATAATAAAAATATTCTATATAAAAATAATGGCAATTCCACTTTTACTGAAATTACTGAAAAAGCGGGATTAAGCGATTTAGGATGGTGCTGGAGCGCTACTTTCGCGGATGTAAACGGCGATGGATGGGACGATTTGTATGTGGTTCACGGAAGATACCCCGCCGGGGAGAGAAACAAATTGTACCTTAATAACGGTGATGGCACGTTTAAGGATATTTCAAATGAATCCGGTACCGATGATTCAAGCTGGGGCCTGGGCGCGACTTTTGCCGATATAGATAATGACAGCGATTTGGATCTTTTTGTTTCAAATTACCAGGGTGGGAATAAATTATTTATTAATGACGGGACCGGCCATTTTAAAGATTTTACAAAGGAATCACATTTGGATAATTATGCGGGATGGGGCAAAGGCCCCGTTTTCGCGGATTTTGACCATGACGGTTATCTTGACTTATATGAGGCGGACTGCAAAGGTCCCAACCATCTTTATAAAAATAATGGCAAAGGAGTATTTAGCGATATTACCGATAAGATTTCAGAGATAAACTGCGGCATGGTTAAAAGAAGCAAGGGTGTTGCCACGGCGGATTTTGATAATGACGGGGATATAGATTTATATGTTGTTAACTGGAGTATGCCAAACAGGCTTTTTGTTAATACCCGGAATGACAAAAATTTTCTGAAAATAAGCCTTGAGGGCAGGATGTCAAACCGCAATGCTGTTGGTTCCTGGGTAAAAGTATATGAATCGGGGCATCTTGGAGATATGAAATATTTCAAAGGATTAAGGGAAGTGACTACCGCCAGCGGTTTTTGCTCTATGAGCAGTTTAGATGTGCATTTCGGCCTGGACGCGTCAAAAAAGTATGATTTGGAAATAAGATTTACCAATGGCACTAAAGTTGTTAAGAATGATGTTTCATGCGGCCAAACTTTAAAAATAAAGGAACCGGCGCAGATAAACGCTGTAGCAAGAAAAAAATAAATAATATATCAAATTAAAATAAAAATAACCCTGTAGTGGCTTTCTGCAGGGTTATTTTTTAGGCGGGTTTTTTTGGTAAAAATTAAAATATCAGTATTAATTACCATTTTTATTTTGGGGTGCGGCCGTTATTCCGCGAAGGATAATACCACCCCAATTGGCACAATTAAAGGGAAGGCGGTTTATCAAAATAAAGGTATAAGCGGGGCTGTTGTTTACGCTTATAAAAAGGATGAAAAGGGGTTTTCCTTATTGATGACCGCTGTTTCTTTGCCTGCTGATGAGAATGGCAATTTTTTACTGGAACTTAGAAACGGCATCTATTATTTAGTGGTAAAAAAAGACAATAATTATGGTTATTTTGGTGGAAATCCGGTCGCGGTTTCGGCGGGAAGAACGGTGGAACTAACCATAAATTGTGTCAAGAAAAATTTTTCCAAAGAAACTGATTTAGAGGCTGATACAAAACCGGGTATTTCAGGTATGGTTTATTATGAGGACAGGCCTTTAGATAAAGCAGAAGTATTTTTTTATCTGAGCATGGAAAATGATTTAAGAGGTCCCGCCTATTTTTCCGCGGCAACAGATGAAAAAGGTAAATTTTATGCTCCGCTTGAATCAGGGACATATTATATTGTTTGCCGCAAGAGAATGGGAGAGGGGCAATTCGGTCCGATACAGCCGGGAGATTTTTTTGGATATTATGAGGGAAATCCGGTATCCGTAAAACAGGGTGAACACCGGAATATTGAGTTATACACTCTGAAAAAGGAATTAACCAGGGAATCATTCAATATTATTACTCCAAGCGGCATGATAAGTGAAAATCAAACGTTTATTTCAGGAAGAGTTTATGATATTAAAAGAAATCCTGTCCAGGGCGTGTATGTCTGTCTCTATAAAAAAGATGAAATGGTCGGCAAGCCTGAATATATATCTGATAAAACAACGGAAGACGGCTTTTTTCAGATTAATCTTATTTCAGGCGGTAAATTTTATTTGATCGCGAAACAAAATTTTGGAATTATACCGAAGCCCAATGATTTTATCGGGTATCTTTCCGATTCAAGAGACCATTCTATTGAAATTGGCAGCGGTAGAAAGCTGATTAATCTGGAAATAGTCGGCGAAAGGATTTTATCCCGGTAACCATGAAAAATAAAAGATGGATATTGTTGTTTTATATTTTTATGTATTTTGTTTGTTGCGGGCATTCTTTCTGGCCTCTCCAAAAAAGAAATAAAAACGAGGCAAAATCACTATTTAATCCCCGTCCAGGCAGTTCTCAAAAAAAAGACATCTCCCGCCCAGTTAAAAGAATTTTCAGGGAAGAGGACATCGTTATTTCACAGGATACAATATGGTCGGGTAAACTTGAAATCGAACAGGTGGTTTTGGTTAAAAAGGGCGCAGAACTGACAATCAGTCCGGGAACGGAGTTGTTTTTTTCCGGGCCGAAAATCGAAAGTGATGATGTTCACGCCATCCATGGAGGCGGCATAAAAGTTGAGGGCCGGATTCATGCAGAAGGCACAGTTGACAAACCTATTATTTTTAGCGGAAAGAATGAGGTCCCCGGCGGGTGGGGTAATATCTTTTTGACTTACAGCCAGGATAACGTTTTTACGTATTGTATTTTTGAATACGCGAATTTTGCCATTCATGCGCATTTTTCTTCGTTAAATATTTCAAATTCATTGTTTGCAAATAATAATGAGGGATGCCGGCTGGGTTTTTCACAGGCGGTCATTAAAAACAGTATTTTCCGCCTAAATGAGGCCCGCGGCATAAATTTTCGCGCGGGCAGGCATGAAATTATAAACAACAGCATAGTGGCCAACAGGGTTGGGATTTTTATATATGAAAACGGAAATCAATCGAAGATTTTTTCCAATAATATTTTTAATAATGCCGAATATAATTTGCAGTTAGGCGATTTTCACAAGGAAAATGTCACTATGTCAAATAATTATTGGGGAAAGGTACCGGATTACGATAAACTTATTCATGATAAAAATGATGACGAAAATATAGGAAAAGTTGAAATAATACCTTTAATCGAAGAGGAAATCCACTGGGAGAATGAAGAAAAGGTAAAAATATTGAGATAAAACAAGAAAAATGAAAAATAATTGACAAAAGATATTTAGATTGATAGTATATTAACAATTTCATGGAGGTAAAAATAATGAATAAACGAATTATAATAGACCCGGATATCCAACATGGTAAACCCGTTATTAAAGGGACAAGGGTCCCAATTGCGAGAATTATCGGTGGTTTTGCGGGCGGTATGTCAGAAAAAGAAATAATGCAGGAGTATGAAGTAAGCAGAGAAGATATTAGGGCGGCTTTAACTTACGCAGGAGAACTTATCGAGGAAGAGGAATTTCACCCTATTTTTGTTTCAAAGGAAAAACATGCGGTTTCTAATAGATGAAGATCTCCCGCGTTCTATTGGCGATTTATTGCGAAATTATGGGCATGAGGCTGTTGATGTGCGTGACATTGGATTACGGGGGGCAAAGGATTTAAAAATCGCTGCTTATGCTAAAAGAGAGAAACTATGCTTAATTACAGGGGATTTTGATTTTTCAGATATTCGTAATTATCCACCTTCACAATATACCGGCCTTATTGTTTTAAGTATTCCAAAAGATGCAACTGCGCGTTTTATCAATAATTTGCTTGAAGGGTTTTTAATCCAAGATAGATTAGTTTCACAATTGTATGGCAGGTTGGCAATTGTTGAACCAGGGCGTATCAGAATCCGGAAGAAATAAATTTAATATTATATGGCAAAAATTTTACCTAAATTGGTATATTAAAAAAAGATTGTTTTTTGGAGTATTTGAGATATAATATATATTTATTTTAAGGCGCCCGTAGCTCAGATGGATAGAGCAGCGGTTTCCTAAACCGTTGGCCGTGAGTTCGACTCTCGCCGGGCGCACCAGTCCGCCTTTAGCGGACGGAGAAATTGAAAATCGAAATTCGAAAATTGATGTGATTTTATTTTCTAATCTCGATTTTCGATTCTCTAATAGGCGGGTGTGGTTCAATGGTAGAACACGAGCTTCCCAAGCTTGTGACGAGGGTTCGATTCCCTTCACCCGCTCCAGAATTTTTGTGTGAAACACAAAAATTAGAGCAATCGAAAATCGAAATTTGAGAATATATGGAAAATGGTTCGATTGCGGTCAATTTTCGATTTTCTATTTTCGAACGGGAGTTTTATGATCGACTTACATACTCATTCATTTTTAAGCGACGGGGAATTGATCCCGTCGGAACTGGTTATTCGCGCCGAAAAGATTGGTTACAGGGCGATAGGTATAACCGATCACGTAGATTTTTCAAACTACAAGGATGTGATTAAATCGATATTGGAATTTCAAAAACGATTTCAAACATCTTTCAAAATTATTGTTATACCCGGCGCGGAAATAACCTATGTCCCGCCACCTTTAATTCCTGAATTTGCGAAAGAGATCAGAAGCTTTGGAATTAAACTAATTGTTGTTCATGGTGAAACTTTGGCTGAAACCGTTCCCGAAGAAACAAATTTCTATGCTTTAAAATCCGACATTGATATTCTCGCGCATCCCGGCTTAATTACATATGAACTTGTGAAGACAGCCAAAGAAAAGGGGATTTGCCTTGAAATAACTTCACGCAAGGGGCATTCATTATCTAATGGCAATGTCGCAAAATTGGCCTCTGAAGCGGGAGCAAACATTGTAATTAATACGGATTCACACAGCCCGTCCAATTTAATAACAAAAGAGAAAGCGATAAAAATAGGCCTGGGGGCCGGGTTAAATATGAAAGATGTTGAAAAGGCATTCTTGAATTCTGAAAATCTTGTTAAAAAAATCACAAACAAATAAAGGAAATAAAATGTCAAAAATTTCAAAAACCGAACTAAAACGCAATGAACTTATAGAATGGCTGAAATTGACCGCTTACTATTTTAAAAACAATATTAAAGTTGTAATAATAACAGTTACAAGCATCATATTTATAATAATTGCCGGCAGTTCAATACTCTATATTAAAAGAAAAAATAACAGATTAAGCCAGGAAATGTTATTCCAGGCGATTAATATTTATCACTCGAACCCATCCCAGCCGGGCGAAACCGGCAAAAAAACGTTAATTGACAGTATATCCGGCCTGAAAAATGTAATTGATAAATATCCAAACACTCAAAGTGCGTCCATCGCATATTTTTATTTAGGGAACCTTTATTACCAGTTAGCGGATTATCAGCAATCTTTGCAATATTATAACGATTTTGCTAAAAAATACCCAAGGCATGAACTGATACATCTTGTCCATAAGAATACGGCTAATATTTATGAATCGTTAAAAAATTTTGATGAAGCTGTAAAAATTTATGAAGATTTAATAAATATGCATGGTATTGATTTAAAAGAGAAAGATGATTTAAAATTAAATCTCGCGCGTATTTATGAAATACAGAACCAGATTGATAAGGCAAAGAAAATATACGCGGAGCTTTCCAATAATGAGGAAGCGCAATTCAGGCTGAGCTGTTTATCAGATAAATAAATTAATATTTCCTTATATTACAAGCCTTTATCATTTCTCTTTGAAGATGTTTCTTTAATACTTCCTTTTTGGCTTGATAGGGGGCAGCCCCCCTTTTATTATTCTATATGCAAAAGCTCATAATTTAACTATTGCTGACGGGAGCAGTGACAAAAATAAATTCTTTGAAATTATGGACACTGAATAAAAAACATTATCTAAGGAATTCCTTTTAATATTATTAGTTTTATTCGGAATTTTTATTGGCAGGAGTTTTGCAATAGATGAAATGCTTAAATCCTCTATTATTAATTTAAGACCCGGAGCTGAAAATGACCTTGAACCATCAGGAGATTTGGCAGAACATAAAGTAAAAATTGATATTCTTGTTGTAGTTTATGATAAGGAAGAGATTAAAGAGTTAAAAGAAATTTTATCAAAACCATTTGATTCAGCAAATATCAATCAACTTTTTGAAAAGGCAATACTTTCAGATCATATAGGCGAACAGAGAGTTATAAGGACATTTACTATTGTTGAATATTTATTGAAAAATAGCAAAGATGAAGGTTTAATTAATACAATACATACAAATTTAGAAAAAACATT
Source organism: bacterium (assembly GCA_040754625.1). NCBI lineage: Bacteria > bacterium. Next base: position 6,898 of record JBFMCF010000127.1, read on the forward strand.
CGCGAAAATAATTGATAAAATAGTGGATGGTCATTGCATTATTACTCAAGGGTCTTAGCATATACTACAAATATGATTAAATCTTATGGAAGTGATATTTACCAGTAGGGCAAAAATAGTTCGTGAAGAAGGCGAAACAGAGATTGGAATATTTAAGAAAGATTTATGAATTCAAAAAAGGAACAATTAAGGTGAAAAAAGGAAATATCCTATTTTCAATAATATTTATTTTGGTGCTCAGCTCTCTGACTTTTGTTCAAGCACAAGAGCAGCATTCGCTTAGCGACCCGTATGCCGCTAAACCGGTGAAGTTGTTAAGAACGTTTGGAAAAGGTCTCTTCGGACAGATTAATAATATTTACGTGTCGCCCAAAGGCGTAATTTATGTTTCAGACGCGGGGGACTGCACCATAAAAGCCTTTAATATGCGGTATGAGTTTTTGTTCAGCTTTGCAGGGAAAAAACAATCTCCGGGCTCAGATCAGAAATCCAAACTCCAAAGCATCTTGGAGCTTTATTCGGATAAAGACAGTAATGTTTACGCGGCGGATTATAATCAGAACCTTGTTAATGTGTATGACTCCAGCGGGAAATATCTTTCCGGTGTTAAACCGTAAACCGGGATGCAGAAAAAACTCAGCGGCAGAGGAGTTTCCGGGGTAGCTGTAAACAGCGCAGGAGATATTTTTATTACCGACAGTGCGAATGGGCGAATCGAGGTCAGGGATAAAAACGGTAAATTTAAATATCAGATAGATAAATTCGAAAATAAATACAAGAATGAACTTGTTTCACCGACACATCCAAGGATCAATAGTAAAGACGAGCTTTATGTTTTAGACCCTTTAATCGGAAAGGCGCATCGTTTTAACGCTCAAGGTGATTATCTAGGCAGTTTTGGAAGGGTTTTCCTGGCGGCTTCAGGATTAGCCATAGATAAATATGACAGGATATATGTCATAGATATGTTTTTCAATGCTGTGCAGGTCTTTGACAGGGGTGGAGAAATTTTATTCTCGTTATGCGATGAAAAAGGCGAGGGCCTTTATATCCCTTATCCGACGGGTCTGGCGGTGGATAACGAAAATCTTATTTATATCGGATGCAATGATGGTGGCTGGTGCGTCAAGGTTCTGGAGATAAAATGAAAAGAACAGTTCATTCACTCTTTTTAGTTTATTTAATATTTTCTTTTAAAACCAATAGTGGTTACGCGGGATTTGATAATAGCCCTCACAATATCATGGCATGGTTTAATTATTCCCGGGGCGGTTTTCCTAACAAAAAGGCTAAATGTGAAATTTGCCATGGTTATAATGAATTTATACATTTTTTTAAATATAGAGATGATACAAGTAATACATACGGGCGAATCGCGATTCTTTGTTGGAAATGCCATGGCAATAATCTGTTTCTGGGGAGGACCGAACCCGTGGTTTATAATGAAATTTTTAAACCTTTAGACAAAAATTACAAACCATCCGCCGGCGATATGGATTCTCATCCCTCAAGAGGTACCGGTTCAGGAAGCGATATCAAAATATTAAAAAATACTTATATCCCATATATATTGGAATGGCCGTACACAGGCGGCTGGAATGACGGGAAAAACACTGAAGACATAGAATGCACTACCTGTCACAATGTTCATGACTGGAATTCAAGATGGGACACGCGGGACGGGAAGAGAAAATTTTTGAGAGAGGCCGTTTATTATGAATCAGGCGGCATGGCGTTTAATTTCTGCGCTAATTGCCATTTTATCAGGGACAATGAAACGGGCAACAAGCATTTAACAGAGATAAAAATGAAAATTTCAGCGGATATGATAAAACCTTTTTATTCGGCTGAAGGTCTGGATGAAAAAGGCGTCGATAGAGGCGGCAGGGCGGTTTGGGACTCGGCATCCCCACCGGCCGGAGAATTTTTAGGCCCAAGGTTGTATAACAATGTCATAATTTGCCAGACTTGTCATACGCCCCACGGAGCGGCTCGTGATACGGATACCGCGGGTTTGAGAAAAAGAAGCCTTTTGGCGATAAACAGCAAGATGGACAGTACTGAAAATATACTGTTAGTTTTAGAAAATGCCAGAACGCAACTTTTTTATCCTGATCTGAATAGAGAATTATTATATGCGTCCGGAAAAGGGGACTTTGAAACTGTAAAAGCCTTGCTTGAAAAAGGCGCTGACGCAAATACTGAAGATAGAAAGGGAAACACAGTTCTTATCCGGGCGGTTTTGAGCGGCAACAGCAAGACAGTGAAAATTCTGCTGGAAAAAGGCGCGGATGCGAATGTAAAAGATATGTACGGTAACACCGTTTTAATATGCGCGATTCAAAGTGGCAAGATTGACATAGTAAAAATTTTGGTGGAAAAGGGTGCGGATGTAAATGCGAAAGGTCCTTTATTCTTTGCTGTCTGGAGAAAAGAAGACATAATGCGATTTTTACTGGAGAATGGCGCTGATGTTAACGCAAAAAATAAAGACGGTGCGACTGTTTTAATGTATGCGGTTCAAGCTGGGGGTAGGATTGACATAGTAAAAATTCTGCTTGAAAAAGGCGCGGATGTGAATGTGAAAGATAATTACGGATTGACAATTTTTGATTACGCAGATAGAAGGCATGATATTACTATTATTAATGCTTTAAGGGGAAATAAGTAATAGCAGTGAAGCTGATATGGATAAAAATAAAAAATATTGTAAGCGCTACTGCAAGTGCTGCCGCAGGGTGTTTTTTGCGATTTGCGGTTCATAAATATATGTTGACAAGAGAAACAGAAAAAGATAATATTCCGGTATGCCAAGGCATGCAAGAATAGATTACGAAGGATAATAAAGAATATTATTTTGCAAACGAAATAAAATGATTAAACGGTTTATTTCCTTATATTACCAGAACTTTGACAGTTAAACCCTAAAAAATCGCAAAAGAAGCGAAAAGAACCGCATAGAAATAAGGGGCGGTTCTTTTTTTTGGCCAAAGTGTAGTGCCATGTTTGATTAAAAATAATTAAAATTTT
>JBFMCF010000128.1 GCA_040754625.1 bacterium
AAAATTTTAATTATTTTTAATCAAACATGGCACTACACTTTGGCCAAAAAAAAGAACCGCCCCTTATTTCTATGCGGTTCTTTTCGCTTCTTTTGCGATTTTTTAGGGTTTAACTGTCAAAGTTCTGACAACTAAATATATTATTATAATTGCCATAATAATAATGCTATGAAAAATAACAAGGGTTTTTGAAAAAAGCACATTAAACCATGTATCAACTTTTTCATTTAGAGAAAGCGTATTCATCGAAAAATCAATTTCTGCCTCTTTTTTCTCCCGGACTACATCATATAACATTCTAAAAAGTCTTTCTTGTCTAAGGAAATATGCATCCAAAATCCAAAAAGCTGTTGCTGGAAAAAATGCTAAAAGGACAAACTTTATATTTGTATCTTTGTTTGCTAACGCGACTATCGCAGCTATCAAAATAACACTCCATCCTTTTAATAAAAATGAGTTATTAGCCATTCTATTAATAATATTTTGAATCATTTCAAGATGTTTAATTTTATTTTCCATAATATTTTTTCTTCTAAACTATTTACAATTACTTTTTAGACTTCTTCCAAATATTATCAAAATGATGCTCGAATAAATCGTAATAACCTTCTTCTTGACCTTTCTTTATCAGTAAAATAGGAACATGTCCACATAGGTTTTTATCTTTTATCTCTTTGCCGAGATGATATAATTCTACATACACTTCGTCATCAAATATTATCATTCCGGTATATGGTGTTTCATAATATTTAATTTTTACATTTTTATAACTTAAATATTTAGATGAAACTTCATTACTATGAATTACAAGGTCACTTTGTTTATGGACTTTATCTTCATTTTCAATTTTGGTACGTTCCTTCGCGGCATAACAATTTTTAGACAATAAAAGCATTTTTGCATTAACCCCATTTGTAATTGCACTTTCAAATAACCTCCCAATTTTATTTTCTTGCTCGTTTCCTTTTTCATCTTTTTTATATGGCATAACATATCTGCGGAGTGTGAAACCTAACATTCGTATTTCCCCTTTTTCACTTGATAATTTTTCAAACCTTTTTTCTAACGAATTAATAACAGAGTCCCTATTTGGATAAACTCCTATAAGTCCCCGCATAGAAGCCTCGTAAAAATTCGAAATAAATTCTTTTACACGGTCTATTTCAATTTGTTGTTTTTGCGGTTTTAAACAACAATCTGGCAATTCAATTTTGCCACACTTTTTTGGTAACCTTTTATTTAAAAATAATATTTCCTTAAAAATCCTTTGACAATTTTTTTCATCAATAATTTCGTATATATCAAGTCTTTCATTTTTTAAGCTATCGATTGTTTTTCTATCTGCATCATTTGTATATAATACAAATATTTTTAGCTTTATCATCTGTGCCCAATACAATTCTTTTGTAAGCCAATCTGATTCTTTGTGATCCGTAAGTATCTGAAGAAAACATGTTGATTTATTAAGACAATCTTGAACTGTATCTTCTCTGTTTTTACCTTTGGTAAGTTCAGATCTAACAATAGAATAATTTAGATTATTCCATTCATTGAAAAATTTTTTAAATTGTTCAACAATCTGCTCAGATTTTTCATTGCTTTCTTTAAAACTAATAAAAACATTTTGTTTACGAACAGTTTTTCCCATTTTTCTAACTCCCTTTATAAAAATCAATCAATTTATTAATGATTTGTTTAGGGTCTTTATATTTTGGCCGCCAACCATTTCGTATGATTTTACTAATATCAGAAACATAGTGCTTAGGTTCATCCTGACGCGCTTTCCCAAATTTATAAGATAATTTTAAATTATACTCTTTTTTAAGAATTCCTATTGTCTCCAATATGCTCAATTCATTTTTTGGGCCACCACCTACATTATAAACTGTAAATTTACCATCTGCAAAATGTTTAAAGTTCTCAAGTTCCATCTCAATAATATCTAAAAAATCATCAATATATAATATATCTCTGGTTTGTTTACCATCTCCATATATAGTATATTCCTCTCCAGTAATTGCACATTTTATAATATTAACAAGCCAGCCATGAATTTTAGATCCATTTTGTGCGGGACCTACAATACTGCTCATTCGATGACTAATGACATTAAAATTATATTTATTTGCATAATAACTTAAGTAAAGTTCTCCCATACGTTTTGAAAGTGCAAAGGGCGGTTTGGGTTTACTTAGTTTCTCTATTGTATTGCAGTTTTCTGAAACTTTATTACCTTTTTGCATTTCTTTTTTTATTGAAATAGGATCATATATCCGCATAGAATTACAGTAAATAACACTAGCAGAGTGTTTACGTGCATATTCAGCAACAAGGAGTGTTCCATAAGCGTTTGATTTAAAATCTGTTACAGGATCATTTTCCGAAATAACCGCTGAAACTTGTGCTGCCGCGTGTAAAATATAATCACACGGCGGAATAATAGTCCAGGTGTTTGAATCTGCAATATCTTTCTGATATATTTCTACATTTGTTTTGTTTAATTCTTCCTTATAACGAATAGATTTTGGCGAATCATCAAAATCAATAATAACAATCTCATATTTACTATATAACCTTCTAACTGTATGAATTCCAATAAATCCAAGACCACCTGTAATTAATAATCTTTTTTTAGATTTCATTTAATTTTTCCTTAAACTAAAACGGTAGAGTATTTCCCCTGCAATCATATAAGGTTTTTTTTCTGCAGTCAATAAAATTTCATCAATAATTGATTCACCCAAATAAAAATTATCAGTTAATGATTGAAATTTTTTAGTAAATGTTTGAATATTATCCGGACAGTTTTTAAATCTTAAAATTGTACAATGAATTCTTTTAGGGAGAGGAGCAAGTTCTATGGATAATTCTTGATTTAAAATTTTGTATGCATCATCTCTTATTTTTTTTATCTCGCCTGACTCGTTTAATATTTCAAGAATTGCAGCGTTTTTAAACAATTTGGGTTTGCCGACATAAATCTTAAACGGTCTTACTTCATGTAAAATAGGTATGACTTCAGATATTATTTGAGGGACAATTTTTTTAAACTGATAAACTTTTTTATCTGAGGGGTATTCATAATTTTTAAAATTTACAAGAGTCATTAAAGTTATGTGTGTCTGTTTATAAGGATATACATAAATATTTGTTGAATCAAATTCAAGGAGTTTGTTACGAAATTTATCATAAGATTCCTTAAAAGCGGAAGGAAGCGGCCAAATTGCAAGATTTATCCCATAAACAGGAATGTTTAAATTGATATCCCTGTTAAGAAATATATCAGGTTCAAAACTATTAATTTTCAATGTCATATGGATAATTTGTCAAATTTATATGGCTAAATAATTTGTAAATATATTCCATTTATTAAATTCTTATATTAACAATCGACCTCTGATAAGCCTCAATTTCACTTTTATCCTGCCCTTCGAAATAATATCGCAAAAGAGCATCAGTACCTGATGCGCGAATAATACACCAGAAGGTCTGGAATTCCATAAGTGTTCCTTTACCCCCGCCATCCTCTCCAATAGAACAAATCTTTTCAATCTCTTTAACTGGCAGGTGTTTTTCCCCATTAGGTAATTTACTATTAATTTCATTACATATATCTTCTTGAGGTCTACCATTTGAAGATTGTTCTGCTAAACCCTGAAAATATTTAATAGTCTGATCTCTTTTAACAATTCCTATAGATTTCGCTTTTCTCAAATTTTCCCCTTTCAAACTTTCATCATATAAACGGACGTCAGCCCTTTTAAAATATTTATTTTTTATTTTATATTTTTCAATTAAACCGCAGTAATAATCAGCAAATGACCGATTTGAATTATATAAAGAAGACGCAAGTGAGAGTGTTATTAGAGCTAACTGCATTCCGTCTTTTTCACGCAGAGCAATTAAACCTTTTGTGCCGGTTTTATTCATTAAAAGCTCGGAACTACCCAAAATTGCACCCCCTGATTCTTCACACATAATTATTGCTCTCGGATTTTTTCCTATTTTTACTTTTTCTCCATCCGGAGTTATAAAAGGTTCATTTATATCAAGACGGTTTTCCAGCCATTCTGCAAAAGTTCCCATATATTTAAAACCTACCGGGACTTTAGCAACCGGTAATTTATAAAATAAAGCAATTTCATTAATAGAACGAGAAGTGGAAATTGAAGTTGTAACAAACCAGCTATAGGCATCAATAAGATTAGCTGATTTTAACACATCAATTCTATAGGAAACAAGCATTAAATAAATTTGATTAGGGGTAAAATATACTATACACTTATCACTATCAGGAATTATTTCAACTTCTAATCCAAGATCACTATAATATTTTGCTCTATTTGCGGATGCAATAGTCACAATATTAAATCTATCACCATCGGGATCCCAGATAAAAACAACATTTGCTTTATTATCAAGAAGAATCTCTTGCGCTCCAATATTACGGTATACTTGTGGTTTGCTTGGATCGGGGCCGTATTCTCCTCCTATACCATGATATTTTTGGTCTTCCTCCCCATAAAAATATTGAATAACACTATTTTCTCCGATTTCAATACCAAATAGCTGGAATAACCGCTCTGTAGTTTTCTTCATCGAACCGCCAACGGGGCAGACAGAACAACGAAAACCCTTTTTTACGGCTTTTAATATATCATCTTGCGATTTTTTCAAAACTATCGACTTCTGATATTTAATATATGGTTCATCAATATTAAAATCATAACTAATATTTTCATTCGGCTGCCATGGAGCAAGTTTGATTGTTTGACGGTTTTTGACTATATTTTTAACTTCGGCAATGAGTTCTTCCTCTTCAGCTAAAAGTTGTTTCCCGCAAGAATCCATAGGTTTCCACCCGCCTTTAAAAAATTGAGAGTGACTTGCTGTAATATTATCTCCGCTCTGGTAACTGTTATAAAAAATACCAAAGGATGAATACCAGAGCGGTGTTGTTGTCACCGATTTACGAAGATGGACTTTAATATTATGGGCGGAATAAATACGAGATAAAATACAAATGAATTCTTGTGTATGAGGCCGGGTTTCTCCTCCGATATGCACGTGTGCTTGTTCGTTATCTTTAAGTTTTCGTTTAAAAACACGTGCTTTAGCTTCGCCTAAAATAGCAATAGTAATAATATTAAATGCCACTTCAGGATTTGCTATATCTTTTGGATCTAATTGATCTCGATAACCGGCTGTCATTAAAGAAAAATTTTCTACCCAGCTTACAAGAGAATATTCGACAACCAATAATTCATTTATTTCGATTTTTTGTTCTTTATTATTATAAGGATCAATTTTAGCCTTTTCTCTTTTCATTTCATCCCACTTATGTAAACTATTTCTATGAACATATAAGAATCCACTCAAGAAATATATTTATATTTTCTTAATATTTCTATTGTTTCTTTCCATGAGTTTGTTTGTATAGCTTCAACCGGACATTTAGTTTTTGAAGGCCATTTTTCTATAAATTTTTTTATGGCGGCGTCATTACCGCCTTCAAATAAGGCATCTCCGATAAATATCAATCTTTCAGTCCCTTCTTTCAATAAAGTTCTAATTGCATTTGTTTTGTCCTGATCAATAATACCGATATCAAAAGATGTCTGCCCCCCTAATGTTATTATTAAACCCCTTCTGTTTATTAAAGTTGACAATTCCTGGTTAAGATAAGACATAATTTTTTGTCTATATCCGTTAATTCGATCAAATTCACTAAAATTTTTTCTGTTAATTTGGACTTCTAAATCTTCCTGCTCTACCCTGCCTATGGGACAAAAATTAATCATGGAGATTCTATCAGTTATTCTTTCTCCTATAATCTTTAAAGACTTGGGTAAGTGGAATTCCTGTAATCCCAAAGTCTTCTCCAGTACCTTCATCAAAAAATTATAATCAGTTTCACCAAGATATTGTCGGATGTTAAATTGTGAAACCAGTTCAATAGACATATCATTTGAATAATCACACTTATAATGAATTGCCCCGTTGCTCACAAAAGCGCTAAACTGTCCCCGAAAACCAAAATTGTAGAGCGGTTTAAAAAACTGCTTTTCTAAAAGCGAACGGTGGCTGCCGGCAACAACATGAAACGGGACAGAAAGATGTTTCAAGATTTCTGCCATTGTTTCGTTAATCGGTTGACGCGGCGGGGTTAATGTATTATCAACATCAAACATAATAGCTGTCTGCATTTTTTTATTTCCCTTCTATTATAAAAACAATTAAATTTAAATATTTTAGCATAATTTCCAATAAACTCAACTAACTTTCTGATACAAACCATTCTCATAAATATATTCAAAAACTCTTTTAGGTACAAAATAATTTACAGATTCCCCATTTTTTATTTTTTCCCTTATCTCAGTTGACGAAATATCAAATTCGCCTGTTTCAAGAAAAATTATCTTATCAGCCAATGCGTTATTATGCAATATTTTCCGTATTTTATTCTTTAACAATGTTAGGGCGGGTTTAGAACCGGCCCCTACCAGCTCATATCCCGGCCGGGGCGTGACAACAAAATTGCAAAGCTCTAATAATTCTTTCCATTCCTTCCACTCCATAAATTCCAGAATTGAATCCGCCCCCATTATAAAATAAAATTCTGCCCCTTCTTTAAAACTTTTCTTTAACTGCTTTATTGTTTCAATTGAATAGGATTTCCCCCCGCGTTTTACTTCAATATCGGATGAGTCAAAAAAAGGATTATCTTTTATTGCAAGCCTTACCATGTTTAAGCGGTGGCAACCGCTAACTAAACCAGACACTTTTTTATGCGGAGGATAGGAAGAAGGAATAAAAACAACTTTGTCCAGCTTCAGGCGTTTCCTGGCCTCTTCTGCAATCAAAAGATGGCCGTTATGGACAGGATTAAATGTGCCTCCAAAAACACCGATAAGTTGTATTATTTTTCCTTTTTTCATTCCTGTTAATTCTTAATTGGTTTTACTCCTTGTATCCAAATTTGCAGTTTAAACACTTTGGAGAATAACGTTCTATCATTTTATGGCCGCATTTCGGGCATTTCCTATACCATTTATCTAAAAAGATTATCACAACAAGTATTAATATAAAATAAAGCGCGTCAAACCAGCTAAAAAACCGCCTGGTCAATGGATGTAATCCCATTTGACAAGACTCAATCCCTGTAACAATATACCAGGATAAAGCTAACGATATAGTTGAGACCCAATATATCACCTTCCTCTTTTTGTATAGCCTGGCATCGCCGTCAACCATTATTTATCGCTCCTGTTTAATATTCTTTCTATGCCATTTTAACTTCCATTAATTTCATTTTACTTATCTATTTTTTAATATTTTTCCCTTTATTCTAAAATTAACCGGGGCATCAGAAGGCATTTTTTATTCTCTAACCTGCCCGTTCCCGTAGATAATGAATTTGCTTGTTGTAAGCTCTTCCAGTCCCATCGGCCCGCGGGCGTGGAGTTTGTTGGTGCTTATGCCTATTTCCGCGCCGAGCCCGAACTGGCCGCCGTCCGTAAACCGCGTTGACGCGTTAACATAAACCGCGGCGGAATCCACTTCCCGCAGAAACCTTTGTGAATTTTCATAACTTGATGTCACAATAGCGTCCGAGTGGTGCGACCCGTAAAAATTTATATGCCCTATCGCTTCATCCATATCCTTAACTGTGCGGATGGACAAAATCAAATCAAGATATTCAGTATACCAGTCATTTTCCGATGCCTCTTCGATTCCCTTCAAAATTTTCCTTGTTTCTGGACAGCCTTTTAAAACAACCTTAGCGCCAGTTAAAGATTTCGCGGTAATGGGTAAAAACTTTCCCGCGATTTTTTCATGGACCAGCAGTGTTTCAATCGCGTTGCAGACTCCTGGCCTCTGGACCTTTGCGTTAAAAACAATTTTATCAGCCATATCAAAATCCGCCGATTCATCAACGAAAACATGACAGACACCTTTATCATGTTTTATCACAGGAATAGTCGAATTTTCCACAACGTTTCGTATAAGTTCTTCCCCACCGCGCGGGATTATCACATCCAGGTATTTATCCTGTTTCAGCATTTTCATCACCGCTTCGCGTTCAGTAATATCAATTATCTGGACACATGATTCCGGCAGGCCCGCTTCCCTTGCCGCCTCAATTAAAATTCCGGCAAGTGCTATATTAGACCTTATGGCCTCTGAACCTCCCCTGAGAAGAACACTGTTTCCCGCCTTTACACACAGGGAAGCGGCCTCCACAGTAACATTCGGCCGTGACTCGTAAATAATCCCTATCGCTCCAATCGGCACCCTCATTCTGCCAATAGTCAAACCATTCGGCCTTTTCCACATTTTTATCACTTCTCCCACGGGGTCGGGTAAATTTATCACATCTTTAAGGCCTTCGCACATTTCATCTATCCTTTTTTCATTCAAAACCAGCCTGTCAATCATTGCGCCTGATGTCCCGCTTTTTTTCGCGGCCTCCACATCTTTTTTATTCTCAGCTATGACAAAATCAGCTTTTTCTTTAAGCTTTTTGCCCATTAATTCAAGCGCACGATTTTTAACACGTCCCTCTACGGAAGCCAGTTTCATGCCCGACTCACGGCACAATCCTGCTTTACGTTGTATGTAAACTTCTATCTGCATATTTTCCTCCCAATTCAATTATTATGTTACCGATGTCACTTGTGGCCGTTGGTTTTGCGAGTTTCAACGCGGATTGCTTCATTTGTAGAAGCTTTTCAGGGTCTTTAAACAGCATTTTAACTGTACTGCCTAATTCATTAATATTATCCACTCTGACGGCTGTCCCATTTTTAACAAGAAACCGGCTGTTATATTCTTCCTGCCCGGGAATAGGATTAACAATGACCATCGGCAAACCCTTGATTAGGACCTCGGCGCTTGTTAAACCGCCCGGTTTTGTAATAATTAAATCGCTTATGTCCATGAGTTCGTTCAAATGCTCAGCAAACCCATAAACTTTCAGTTGATTGCCCTGATTAACTTTTATTAAATCCAGTTTTTTCTTCAGTTTTTTGTTATTCCCTGCGACGGCGATCACCTGGTATGGAATATCAATCTTATCGAGTTCAGATATGACTTCCTTGAGCTTCCCTATCCCGCGGCTTCCGCCCATTAAAAGTATTGTCTTTATTTTATCTGATAATTTTTCTTTCCTTAATATTTCCTGTTTATTATTGGACATTGCGAAATCCTGGGCTACAGGGATACCGGAAAGTTTTATTCTATTTTCATCAATTCCGTGTTCCATAAGTTTCATTTTCATATCTTCTGTCGCGACAAAGTATATATCCACTTCTTTATAAATCCAGTAAATATGCGCCACAAAATCCGTCATTATGGCAACAAGCGGGATATTTATTTTTTTCCTTCTTTTTAACCCGGCGACTATACCGCACGGGATGGCCTGCGTGCATACTATTACCGAAGGGTTAAACCTCTTGATAAGTGAATAAAACCTTATAGAATTCCCCCAGTTTATCAATGAGTAGAATATATTAATTTTTTTCTTTACCCAGGTATTATCGTATAAATACCCCCATAATTCAGGCGCTAATTTTATTGTATAAAAATAAATAAATGAAACAATATTCGTTGCCACAAAACCTGAAAAGCTGAAGGAATTTACGCATAATGTGGCAATATCAGGGTCACGCGTTTTTATATACTTTTCAATCGCCTTCGCGGCCTGCTGATGGCCCGACCCTATGGAAACATAAGAAAATAAAATACGCGGTTTCATAATGAAGAATATTTTAGCATACTTCTATCTTGTGTCAAAGAAGTTTAAATAAAAAAACCTTCATAAGTTATCATCCTTATGAAGGTTTTCAAAAATTCAGAAAATAGCCGTACTTTATTTCCTGATCAGGGCGCGGGTCGGTTTATCTTTTTCTAATTGCCTGACATATCTCTCTATATCTTCACCCAAATCTATTTTCCTGTAAATATTGTTCATCAAATTTTTTGTATCAATTTCCCTCAAATTCTGTTCTAAAATCACATTTACCATTGTCCATATAATATCTTCTCTTAATTCTTTTTCCTTTAAATCCGCAAAAATACCGCCCAAAAGCAAAAACCGCGGGTAATCTCCTTTTTGGCTGATTACCTGGCCCGCTATTTTTCTGGCACCTTCCTCTGTTAAACCCCTCATTAAAAATTCAGCCAGCGATATCACCGCGGTCTCCTCCGCATCTTCTTCTTTACCTTTTTTCAACCCTCTATTTTCAAACTCATTTAATAATGCCCGGGACAATTTCAGGGTTTCTTTATTTTTGTTTACAACGTCGATAATATTTTTCAATCCGATGTCTTTGGACAGTCCTTCCTTGATTTTGTTAATCAGCGGAGTAACCGGGACCATTTCCTTTTTTGCCTGGTCCAATATCTCCAATAATTCAACCTGGTATTTTGTTTCCCGGTATTGATAATTCTTTATTTCTGTAATAATGTTATCCAGATTTATTTCTTCCTGGAAATTCGAAGAGGCAAATGTTTTAATTTGACAAAGACCTGCGAAAACTGCACATAATATAACTGCTATAACAGACTTATTTAACTTCATTGTATTTCCCTCTGCTTATATTATAACTCAAGCAATGAATTTTTTCCACCAAAACCGTCATCTATAAATTTCTTTGCACCGGGATCAGGCATCCATCTTTTACCGTCAATAACAAACATATATTGGTATCGCCCTTTTTTCAGGGGAACATCAATTGCCCATTTATTATCGCCGTCAGGATTGAGCATCATGGCCTTTGTATCCCACCCGTTAAAATCACCGGCTAAAGAAATCGTGTTTATTCCATTGTAATTCCCGGGCAATTCGAGTTGGAATTTAACATTTATTACCTCCGCGCCGCTAAACCGGTTTCTTGGAAATAAGTAAAGGCTTATGCCCATTAAAAGAACGAGCGAGAAGGCCACTGCCACATTCCATCTTAATACCCTCGGCGTAAAAATAAAATCCAGCCAATCGGCTATTTTGTTACTGCTGTATTTGTTAATGCGGTCTGCAACCCGGTATGTAAAATCAGCGGGAACAGTAATCACTGAAACTGATCTTAAGCCGTCAAGCATCTCTTTAAGCTCTGTAAACTCCCTTTTACAGCTATTACATTCCTCCAAATGGGAGGCCAGCCTCTTATGCTCATCCCCGGCAAGGATCCCCTCTATATAGGCGTCTAATAATTCAATTACTTCATTGCATTTCATTTTTATCTTCTCCTGCTTTAATATACCAAAATTTTTTGTGTAAGTTTCAAAATTTATTTTTTGTTTCTTTGTCCCAAAGTTCTTTAAGGACCCTGCGCGCACGGTGTATCTGAATCTTCACTGTCCCAAGCGGTAAATTAACTATATTGGCTATCTCATTGTATTGTAAACCGTGCAGGTACTTTAAAACCACCACCACCCTGTATTTTTTAGGCAGCTGGCTGATAATCCGCTGGACAATCATATCGTTTCTCTTTTTTTGCAATACCTCCTCGGGTGTTAATTCATCCGAAGCTATCGGCAATTCAAAATCATCGTCCTCCAGGTTAGAAGGTGATTCAAATGAAACCATCTGCATCTTTTTATTATCTTTAAGGCGGTTCCGGCAAACATTTATGGAAATAGTATATATCCATGTAAAAAAACTGTATGTTATTTTATATTTGTTTAATGACCGGTATGCCCTGAAAAAGGCCTCCTGGGCAACATCTTTTGCCTCTTCCCTGTTTCCCAAAAGCCTGTATGCCAGATTATATATTTGAAGTTTATACTTATTAACAAGCGACGTAAAGGCGTCATTATTTCCTTTGAGACATTTTCTTACAAGAATTATATCCTCTTCATGCGTGTCCATCAGTCTCTTTGCTCCTTTAAATGGGGTCATCAAGGAAAAACAAATTATTGCTCTCTCCTTGCTACCCTTGACCCTCGCCCCTTGCTGCTTGTTATTTATCACCATGCAGAATAATAGTCTCTTTTCCCCTCGCTGGATTTCATAGATTCTTCTTTTGACCTGCTGTGTATATCAGAAAAACCCAGATCACCGTTTAGGGTCCAATCCAATTTGCCGGTTACAGGGTCAAAAAACGGTTTGCGAAGACATTTGAAAGCCACCAATTCACTGATATCGGCGGGAAATTTATTATATTTTTTTTTGTATTCTTTTATCCCGTTTCTTATGCTTTCCAGGCGAAACTTCAATTCCTCTTCTTTATCCCGTTTGACTATAGTCCTCCAGACTGGTGCCACTACCGCAAGATTTATGCACATAACCGCAATAAAAATCATGAGCCAGATATAGGTAAATCCTTCACTTGAATTTTTTGTGCCAAAGGCACTCCTCAACTTTTCACTTTTCACTTTTCACTTTTCACTTTGATCCGCCAAAGGCGGATCGATTTCACCATTCATTATACGCGGTCCCGTCCAATGCCAATAGATCACTCCCGCTGTGTATATCAAAAACATCCACCTCTTCAGGGGCTGAAGATATTGTGACCCACGTGTCCCTGCTTTTAGTAAAAGGGTCCATGGGAATTGACCTGATATATCTTTTTTCGACAAGGTCCTCCAGGCTTGCCGGATAGGCATTATTATCGGCGTAGTACTGGTCAATAGTGTCCCTCATGACAAATATATCCTTTTTTAACGCGGCCTCTTTTGCTTTTATGACAGAATTTTTATAAATCGGCTCGGCAAATGACAGAATAATCCCGAGTATGGAAAGCGCAATTACCAGTTCGATTAAAGTAAATCCCCTGTCCTCCAATTTTGCGTTTTGCGTTTTGCATTTTGCATTTAAAAAATTACCAGTCACTGTATTTTGTCCCATCTAACGCCTCTTCTTCACTTTTAGAACGGACATCATAAATATTCCTTCCATCTGTATTTTTACTGTCAAACGCGTCACTATATGAACGTGCCGCCCATTCTTTTGAGCCTGTAACAGGATCCTCCGGTATCCGCCTCAAAAATTTAAGTTCAACCAGTTCTTCCAGGGTAAGAGGATAACCTATACGGTCCACTTCTTCAACTTTGAACTTCTTGTAAAGTTCCTCCCGGTTTTCATCCCTTTTTGTGCTGTAAAATTCAGTTTTTAATTCATCAAATTTTATCTTGTAATTGTCAATCGATTTTCTTATCTCCCTTAGGGCCCTTCGCAATTCTATTTCGTCGTTTCTCTTTATTGTTATCCTTGTCAGGGGTAAAACAACAGAAGATAAAATCCCGATTATAGCTAAAGTAACCATTAACTCGATAAAACTGAAGCCCTCCGAAATTTTGAATTTTGAATTTTGAATTTTGAATTTTTTATTTAACATTTACCTGCGCGCCCCTGAAAGTTACAGGAAATGACTGGGGCATCGGGCTTTCAGGGGTAACCTTTTTTGCAGAAGCATTGTCAAAACCAATAAGACTTTCCCCTGTCCCGGAAGCTTTGAAATTAACGCTCATAAGCAGCCCCGAACCGCTTACACCCTTTACCTGCCCCAGACGGGTAAGGCCGACTATCACCCGTCCCCGGTTAACATCATTCGAAAATAAAAAGGTAGTCGTGTTCCCGTCCTGCCCCAAAAAAGATCCTTCTTTTGCCGAGACAAATTGCAGGACTTTTGGGTTATATGTAATATAAAAAGGCACGGCAAAAAGATCTGAAATATTATTTACCATTATCTCTAATGAAAACTCTTCATTAATTTTGGCATCTTTAGTCTGGGGATTAATATAAATCATATTTGAAACTATATCTGGCTGGCCGGATAAATCCTCTTTTGTCTTTTCTGTTTTTTCTTCCTCCATGGCGGATTTTTCTTCAACTATCTTCTGCATTTTTGTGAAAGCCTCTTCCACAGGTTCACTGCCTTCTTTAGGCAAAGGGGGTATCTCCTGCAATAATTCCGGCTTTGCGGGACCGGCAGAAGAAACTTCTATCTCCTTAGACATTACGGCCGTGTCCTGCGCCAGAACAGTTCTATCAACTATATAGGGTGTCATCTTCATAATAATCTCAGTTTCAATTTTCTGGTCGCGGCTTGAAGTAAATAATGTCCCAAGAAATGGAATTTTATGCAGCATCGGCACCCTGGAAGCGCCTTTTCGCTCCTCATCGCTGATTAACCCGCCTAAAATTTTGGATTCACCGTCTTTTAACCTGATAAAACTCTCTACATTCCTTGTGCGGATTAACGGGTATCCTTTTGAAGTATATTCAACTATTGAACTTACTTCCAGGTTTATTTTAACTGTCACCTGGTTATCAAAATGGATATTTGGTTCCACATCAAGTTTAATTCCCACATCTTTATACTGGACCTGGGTATTAATGGTCTCTTTCCCCTCGCTGTCCTTTGTGGACGAAGAAATTTCGACGGGGATACGGTCCGCTATCATAATCTTTGCCTTTTGCTTGTTAGTCACCCTTATTCTTGGATTAGCAAGTATTTTCGCAAAGCTTTTATCATTAACAAGGTTATACCAGACACTGGGGAGCGAAAGATTTATGTTTTTCTTCACGCTTCCTTCAAATTTTATCTCGTTTAAACCGGATAAAACCCCTTTTTTATCACCTTCTCCCCCGCCTAACTGCATACCGAGATTTTCCAACCTGTTCCGGTTTATTTCCAGGAGCTCCAATTCAATGTCGACCTGGGTCCCAAGCTTATCATTGGCCTCAATCACCTGCTGGGCCATATCAATATTTTCTTTTGTATCGCGAAGGACAATAGCATTAAGCCTTTCATTAATAAATATCTGTTTCGTCTGAATCATAGTGCGAAGCAGGTTTATAATGTCTTTCGCTTCGGCATTGGTCAAATAAAAGGTCCTTATCACCATATCCTGGTAATTTTTTATCCTTTCTCCCTTTTTAGGCACCACCACCATGGAATTTTTATCAATGGTTATTTTTGTCAAATCGTTTGTTTTCAATAAAATATCCAGCGCCTGTTCAAAAGGAAGAGAATCAATGTAAACATTGATTTTTTTATTTTGGACCGTTTCGTCAAAAAATATGTTTACACCTGTCATTTTTGATAAAATCTCAAAAATATCTTTAAGATAAGCATTTTTAAATTTAAGAGTAATCGGCTGGATCGCGGGGTCCTGTTTTTTCCCCGGGTTTGCCGGATCCGCCGGTTTTACATGGACGGTGCCGGAATTTTTTTCTGAAGCCCCGTCTCCCGGTTCGTTGTCAATTTCGCTGTAAATCCCGGTTTGAAGATAAAAGATACCCGTTATTAAAAACAGGATAATTCCCTTTTTCATCTAATTCTCCTCATAAAAAATAAGTAGACATCGTTAATTGTATTGATAACTCCTCGCGCATGGAATACGACGTTTTAATCGCCAAACGTTCAATCCAGATGACTTTTCTCATTGTTTCTATTTCATAGATAAACCTTCTTATTTCGGAATAACTTCCTTCCACGGGCAGAGAAAAAGAAAGACGGTTATAACCTTCATCTTTTATAAGCTGATATTTTACACCGCTTACTTTAACCCCTGTTTTTTCCGCTATATTGGGCAGTTCCCTGATTAATCTTGTAATTTCCTCATAACGGGGAAGTATTAAATCAAATTTTTGCAGGTCGCTTTCAGTTTTACTAAAATTATCTTTAAAATATTTTTCATTTTTTATTCTTTTCCTTGCTCCAAACAGGTTGTCTCTTAACTCAAAATACTCTGATTCTTTGTGATTTACCACCGTTTTTTTCTGCCGTATTACAAACCAGTAAAATACAATATTTAAACCTATTGCCGTGATAAAACCTATTACTAAAACCTTTAGCGGCTGCCTTAAATTTTCCATTTATTCCTTGTTATATTTGGCTGTTATAACAAACCTCACCAAATCGTTTTCTTCAATTTCCACGTTACTGTGCTCTGATAAAAATACAT
Source organism: bacterium (assembly GCA_040754625.1). Taxonomy (NCBI): domain Bacteria; species bacterium. Next base: position 15,913 of record JBFMCF010000128.1, read on the forward strand.
CTTTAAAATAACCGGATAATTGAAGGTTATCAACAAATTTCACGATATCGTCAATTGTCTTTGCCAAACCGATAATCTTGATGTTATTTTCGGCAAAAGAAGGTATTATTTCAGTAATACTTATTTCATCAGGGGTGCGCTCTTCAAGATGATAAATAAGCCCTGTCCATGAAAATTCCTGTTTTTCTATTAAGGTGTTAACATAATTCACTTTTTTTGATAAAGCTTTTAAATCTTTTTCTGACAGCCCCTTTTCATTAATTATCCGCCCTGTTTTTTCCAATTCTTTATTCAAATTAGAATTTCTTTCATTCAAAACAGTTAATTGCTTTTCATAATTATAGACCAATTTATAGTTATAAAATACCGCGCCTGATATCAGGAAAAAAATCCCGGCATAAAAAATAACAATAACTGACTTTTTCTCATACCGGTGCTGGGATAAATTTATTTCCAAATGCATGTTTTACCTATATCAATAACCCGGTGGCCGAAGCATAATTTGACATACAGCCTGGTTCTTTACTTTGCACAAAATTTATTTCGTCTGTCTGATTAATCTTAAAAGTATCCAGATTAAAAATATTTTTAAAAAATATATTAATATTTTTAAATTCCGCGCTCCCGCCTGCCAGAAAAATCTTTTCTACCGCGCCTCCGCCTGCCTTATTTTTATAGTATTGCAAAGACGCGGATATTTCCCTCGCAAGATTTCCCTGCGCCGGTTTAATCGAGCTGAAATTGTCAAGCAAACCCATTTCTATTAATTTGGAAACATCAATGTCTCCGGGGAAAAACACATCTTTCATTTTTTTACTTTCCGCGTCCTCCCAGCTTATCGAAAAATGGTCTTTAATCCTTGTTGTAAAATCTCTCCCGCCTGTATCAACCGGGCGGAAAAAATCAAGTTTCCGGTTTTTTATAATTAATAAAGTCGTTACCTGGTGGCCAAAATTTATTATAAGATAACTACCGCCGCCTTTTTCAACAAAATTAAAAAAATTAACCAGCCCAAAAGAGCTTAAAACTACTGAAACAGGTTTTAATCCGGACTGCCTTAATGATTCTTCATACTCTGCCAGAATATTCTTATTAACCAGCACCGCAAAAAGCTTATTAAACTCTTTCTTGTCTTTTGTCTCTTTTTCCAAAACCTGGTAATCAACCGCGAAATTTTTGTCCAGATTGAGATCTGCTTCCTTCTTCAATTTCCATATAATAAGCTCTTTCGCGTCTTCCCTTTCAGCCGGCACGTTCTCCAATTCCAGAAAGACGCTCCGTCCGCAGGTATCAGGCATACCGATTGCTATTTCTTTATCATATACTCCGGTCTTAAGAAATAATTCTTTTATTTTTTCCGTAAAAACTTTTTTATCACGGATATTCCCGTTAACAAAACTGCCCCGGATTAAATCCCCGGGCAGAAGTATATTCCCGGAATTTATAATTTTTATTTTTTTGCCCCGTTTTATTTTAATTAATTTAATGCTATGGCTGCCGATATCAAGCCCGACTGAAATATCTTTTGGGGTCAAAAAAAACATATTTCTCCATTATTAGCAGGGGCAACTCTTGCGGCTGCCCGATATTTTTCTTTGGGCAGGGCAAGCCCTGCCCCTACCTTACTCCACAAACGTCACCCTGTTAACCTCTTTGAGCGTGGTTTCTCCGTCAAACACTTTCTTTAATGCCGCTTCGCGCAGGAAGACCATGCCTTCCTCTTTCGCCTTAAGTTTTATCTCTGAAAACGGCTTTTTTTCTAAAATCATTTCTTTAATATTATCGGAAAGATGTATCAATTCAAAAATGGCCTTTCTTCCGAAATAACCTGTCCAATTGCAATGTTCACAGCCTTTTCCCTTATAGAATTTCCTGCCTGCCGCATAAGTTAAATCAATCCCCGAATCCAGCAGTTCCTTTTCCGGAATCTTAATAGAAACTTTACAATGGCGGCAAATGCTCCTTACAAGCCTTTGTGCAATCATACAATTCAGCGCGGAAACAAAATTATACGGCTCTATCCCCATGTTAATCAGCCGCGTAATAACATCAACAACGTTATTCGCGTGTATTGTGCTGAATACCAGGTGACCGGTTAACGCTGATTGGACCGCAATCTGGGCTGTCTCAGGGTCACGGATTTCTCCAACCATTATTTTGTCCGGGTCATGCCTCAAAATAGAACGCAGTCCTCTCGCAAAGGTAAGCCCCTTTTTTTCATTAACAGGAACCTGTGTTACTCCTGATAACTGGTATTCAATGGGGTCTTCAATAGTAATTATCTTTTCCTCCGGCGTATATATCGCGGAAATTGCCGCGTAAAGGGTCGTGGTTTTTCCGCTCCCGGTGGGCCCGGTAACCAGTATCATGCCATAGGGTTTTATTATTTCTTTCTTGAATCTTTCCAATTCTTCAGGGTCAAACCCAAGGCTTGTTAAATCCAGGTCCAGCGCTATTTTATCCAATATGCGGATAACCACATTTTCTCCAAAATTACCGGGAATAACCGAAACCCGGAAATCAATGTTTCGCCCTTCATATCTGATTTTAAAACGCCCGTCCTGGGGAATCCTTTTTTCCGCGATATTCAATTCTGACATTATCTTAATTCTTGAAACTATCACTTCATGGAATTTCTTGGCCATTTTTTCCATCGCCGGGTAAAGCACTCCGTCTATCCTGTATTTCACGCTTATATCTTCCTCTCTCGCTTCAACATGGATGTCGCTTGCCCTCTTTCTGATAGCATTATTAATAATGGAATCAACCATTTTAATTACAGGATTGTTTTTATCTTCCAATTCTGTAATATTTTCCTCTTTTTTTTCTTCTTCCCCGTCTTCTTTTATTATATGCATCCCTAAATCTTCCGCCATTTCCTGCAGGACATTGGATTTATTTTCAAAATTCTCTAAAATATTTTTAATCGCCCTTTCCGTGCTGACCACAAGTTTTATCTGCGTACCCAGCAATATTTTCAATTCATCAAGCAATACAAGATTAGCCGGGTCAGAAACCGCGATAGTTAAAACATTGCCTTCTTTTTTGTATGGAATAAATAAATAATCCCGCATTTTCTCCACTGTAATTTCTTTAAACAGCCCTTTATCAACAAAAAAATTTTCCAGGGAAATATATTCCAAACCTTGTTGTTTTGCCAGCGCTTTTGCCACCTGTTCATCGTTAACCAAGTTTTCTTCCAGTAAAATTTCCGTCAACTGTCCTTTCCCGTTTTTTTGTTTCGTCAAAGCCTTTTCCAGTTGAGTTTGGGAAATTACTCCGTCTTCAACTAATATTTCCCCTACATTTCTGCCTGAGTATATTCCAAAAATAGATTTTTCCAGTTTTTTCTTGTCGATAAGATTATTTATAACCAGAATCTCGCCCAATCTCCCTCCTGTCTTCTCCTGCTCTTTTAAAGCTGTCTCAAGACCGTCACTGGAAATTGCTTTAATATCCAATAAATGCTTAATCCACCTGGAATTTTTGTCTTCCATAATTTCAGCCTTTCTTTTTTGTTACCGCTTCCCAGAACATTACCGCCAATCCCGCGAGGCTCGTGCTTATAACACCGGCAATAACACAGGTTAACGCTATAGAAAGAGCGAGGTTAAAATCTTTTTCCAGAAAAAACCCGAATAACCCGCCTAATACACCGGAAAAAATACCCGCGCCGAGCATGCTGACCGCTGAGTCAAGTGTTCTTTCAATAACATTCCTCCTGAAAATTTTTTTATTTTCTCCCATTAGAAGCCTCATCAGAATAAAACCTGTTGTTAAACCTATTATCCCTCCTGCCACGCCGCCCTTCAGCTCGGAAGTATAGACTGTACTGATTACAGAACCAAAGACTGTAAAAATCACCGTGATGGTCTGGAAAAGACGGTAACGTTCCGGACCTGTTACCTGTTTCGCGTCAACCCTTGGGAGAACGGTTTGGACTTTAGAATCTTCCTGAGTTTGAGGCATATCTGACTCCTTTCATTCAAGCTGGAAAGCATCTTTGATTAATTCAATTTTTTTAATATTAATTGAACCATTTTGATATAAAATAACCACAACATCAAATCTGCATGAAAAATCATTTAAGCTTTTTTTCTTCAGGTAAAACTGGGCTACCCGTATTATATTTTTCTTTTTCCGCCATCCAATGGAATCCTCAGGCGGGCACTGCCCTTCTTTTCTGCTGCGGACCTCCACAAATACCAGTGTTTCCCTGTCTAACGCTATTATATCAATTTCCTGGTGTTTGAAACGGAAATTTCTTTCAAGAATTTTATACCCTTCGCGTGTTAATAAGTTACAGGCCTCCTCTTCGGCGAAATTTCCTTTTTGCTGCTTTTCCATATCATCACCTTACTAAATGCCATGAAACGTGAATCGTTAAATGTAAATATAATACTATCCACTATTTACTATTTACTATTTACTATTTACATTTCACGTTCCACCGTTTCCTTCACAGGCTGGTAACTTCTCCTGTGAATCGGGCACGGGCCATGTTTTTTTAATGATAAAAGGTGTTCCTTTGTTCCGTAGCCTTTGTGGTTTATAAAATTATATTCAGGCCAGAGCTTATGATATTCATCCATCAGCCTGTCCCTGGTTACTTTTGCTATTATTGAAGCGGAGGATATTGTAAATGAAAGAGAATCCCCCCTGATTACGGGGATTTGGGGAATGCCTATTTGCGGTATTTTTTCTCCATCTACCAAAAGGCAGCCGGGCTTTATTTCAAGGCTTTTTATCGCCTTCTTCATTGCCAAAAAACACGCCTGTCTGACATTTATCCGGTCTACCACATTTTCATCCACCCTGCCTAAACCTAAAGTCAGGGCTTTGTTTTTAATTATGTCAAACAATTCCTCCCTTTTACGGGGAGAAAGCTTTTTGGAATCATCAATTTCTTCCAGATAGAATTCCTTCGGAAGTATTAAAGCGCACGCGACAACAGGCCCGGCTAACGGGCCGCGCCCGACTTCATCGACACCGGCAATAAAATTACAGCCTTTTGACCAGACTAATTTTTCATAAAAGAGATTATTTTTCAAAAACAACCCCCTTGGTTATCGGCTCCAGGGTCAAGGATCCAGGATCTTCACCCTGGAGACCTAAAGCCTTTAGCATGGAACTACTTTTAAACCTTTTCAGTTTCCTTTTTCGACTTCTCTTTTGCGGCTTTTTTCGTTTTTTTCTTGACTTCAGTTTTTACTTTCGCGCTTTCTTCCGCTTTCGTTTCTTCTTTCGCCTTATCTTTTTCAATTTCACCAGATTGCACCTCTGCTTTTACTTCGGGTAAAGCCCCTTTCGACTGCAAATCTTCTTCGAGTTTTTCTTTAATCCTTCCTTCTTTACGGGATTTTCCTCTCAAATAATATAGTTTCGACCTTTTTATCATTCCCTTTTTTACCAGTTCAATCTTTTCCAGGGAAGGTGAACAAATAAAAAATTTTCTTTCAACACCAACACCGTATGAAATTCTCCGGACGGTAAAAGTCTCCTGTATTCCATGGTTCTCGCGGGAAATCACTATTCCTTCAAAGGCCTGGATCCTTTCCTTATCTCCCTCGACAATTTTTAAATAAACCTTTATGGTATCTCCCGGCCTAAAATCAGGGAAAACCCTTTTAGGCTGTTTACTTTCGATTATTTTCCTAAAATCCATGACTAATTTCCTCCATTTTTTTATCATCCTGCTAATTATTTTTTATCAGCCATAAGCCGGTCACTTTGTGAATAGATCTTTCCTTTTCTTCAAAGTTTCCCGTATACTCTGCTTTTTCCTCCATGATTCTATCTCCTTATGGTTACCCGATAAAAGAACATCCGGGACCCGCATTTTCCTGAATTCCCGGGGCCTTGTATATTGGGGATATTCCAGTAACCCATCGCTAAAAGATTCATTTTTTACGGAATCTTCGCTTCCAAGCACTCCCGGGACAAACCGCACAACCGAATCGATTAAAACCATCGCGGGCAATTCGCCGCCTGTGAGAATAAAATCTCCGATTGAAATCTCTTCATCAATAAATTCTTTTACTCTCTCGTCAATTCCTTCATAATGGCCGCATATCAAAATTAACCGTTTTTTCCTGCTTAAACCTTTTACTGATCGGACATCAAGCCTTTTCCCCCTGGGACTCAATAAAACCACCCATGTATCTTTTCTTTTATACTTAACCGCTTTCAAACATTCATAGATGGGTTCAACCTTCATAATCATTCCGGGGCCGCCGCCATAAGGATAATCATCAACCGTTTTGTGTTTATCTTTAGAATAATCCCTTATGTTATGAACATCAATCTTAACCAGGCGTTTTTCCTGCGCCCTTTTAATTATACTCTCCCCGAGAACATTTTTAAACATATCAGGGAAAATCGTCAATATTTCAAAATGGATCATACGAATTACCTTGGGAAACCTCCCCCGGAATTTTCTGCCGGATCTGTATCTATAATATATCCGGCCCTTTAGCAACAAAATTCCCTTGAAGCTCCGCATTAATGATACAGTGTTTCCCCTGGAATATTTACCTCAAATTTTCTATACCCTGCCGGGAAATTTATACCGGTAATTTTTAACGGGGCTTGTTTTTTAATAATAAATTTTTTACCGTATCCGAGGGCTTTGCTCCGACGCCAATCCAATAATTTATCCGGTCGATATTAAGCTTAATATCCGCAGGATTTGTCAAAGGATTATAATAACCAAGTTCTTCAATAAATTTACCGCCTAACGCCCTGGTAGATTCCGCCGCCACAACACGAAAAAACGGCCTGTTCCTAGTACCCATTCGTTTTAGTCTAATCTTTACCGCCAAAAGTGATCACCTCCTTACTTATAACCGTTTAAACTGTTCAAACCGCTCAAACCGTTTAAACAGTTTAACGATTATCTATTCGCCATCATATTTTTCAAACCACCCATATCGAATTTATTGCCTTTGCCGAATTGTTTCATCATCTTTTTCATCTGTTCATAACGGTTAATCAGCTGATTTACCTGCTGGACCGTTGTCCCGCTGCCGTTTGCAATCCTTATACGGCGCGAGCCGTTTAAAATCCTCGGGTTTAATCTTTCTATTTTTGTCATGGAACTAAGTATCGCCTCCATAGCCTTCATATTGTTTTTTTCCGCCGCGCCGATGTTAATTTTATTGCCTAACCCCGGAATCAATTTAACTACCTGTTCCATCGCGCCTAATCTTTTCATATTTTTAAACTGTTCTCTCATATCTTCCAGCGTAAATTCATTTTTTCTAAACTTCTGTTCGAGTTTTTTCGCCTCGTCTTCAGAATAAATTTTTTCCACTTTTTCAGCCAGCGTAAAAATATCCCCCATTCCTAAAATCCGGCTGGCCATACGGTCCGGGTAAAACGAATCTAAATCATCAAGCTTTTCACCGATACCGACAAACTTAATCGGGCGCTGGACAATGGAACGGAGCGAAAGCGCGGCACCTCCCCTCGCATCACCGTCAAGTTTTGTAAGAATCACGCCGTCAATCCCTAATAACGAATTAAACTCTTTCGCCGCGGCAACCGCCTGCTGGCCGGTCATAGAATCAACTACCAAAAGAATTTCATGGGGCGAAAGCCCTGCTTTTAATTCCCGCAACTCATTCATCATCTCTTCATCAATATGGAGGCGTCCCGCAGTATCAAGCAGCACACAATCATAATTATTTTCACGGGCATGTTTTAAACTATTTTTTGCGATATTTAAACAATTTCTACTTTCCTCCAGATAAACCGGGATATTGCAGGATTCCCCTAAAATTTTAAGCTGTTCCTGCGCCGCGGGACGGTATATATCCAGTCCAACCATAAGTGGGCGGTGCCCGTTTTTGGACAAATGGACCGCTAATTTCGCTGTCGTAGTAGTTTTACCTGTTCCCTGGAGGCCTGTCATCATAATAACAGTCGGTAAACTATCCGCGAATTTTATTCTCGACACATTATCACCCATTAAATGGGTCAATTCATCCGCGACATACTTCATAACAAGCTGGGCCGGAGTAACACTGGAAAGGACCTCCTGCCCCAATGCCCTGGATTTTATCACCTCTATGAAATCTTTGGTCACCCTGTAATCAACATCCGCCTCGAGAAACGCGACCCTGATTTCTCTTAAAATATCTTCAATGTTCTTTTCATTCAGTTTGTTCTGGCCTAACAGCTTACGTGTAACATCCTGCAGGCGGTTTGACAAATTTTCAAACATTTTTCTTCCTTTTCATTTTGCTGAACTTATTATGATAAAGCTTCAAACTGGATTCGTATTTTTCCAAATCCTTCGTTATGTTTTTTATGCTGAAGTAGACTGCCTGTCTTGTCACTTTTAATTTTTCCGCAATCTCAGAAAGATTTAAATCGCAATTAAAATAAAGATTTGCCGCCTTCTGTTGTTTTTTAGTTAAAAGATTACCGTAAAAATCAAACAGCAGGCTGTTGCGGACTTGTTTATCTAAAGCTTTCATAATTGTAAAGTAATTTTACTTTACACAAAGTATACAACAAAATTTATTTTTGTCAACACAATAAATCAATTGACGGAGTTTTTTATGTGGCATATAGATTTTAAATAGAAACGGCCAACGAGGACAAATAAAAAAATATAATCCCCGCTTAGGCCGTCCCGATCAAATGTTGGAGATGAAAAAAAAGGCTAAAATGGGGTGGTGGCCTTTACAACCGCCGGACTTAAAACGGCCTGGTTTGGTCTCTCTAATCTGATCGGGTTTTTTTTTGGGGCACTTTTCTATATCAATCACCGGTTAACCACTTCCATAAAGGTGAATATTTTAAGTTTTTAGAAAAAGCAACGGAGAAGTTGAAAAAATATTATATGTTTTATCAAAGGGGATTCTTTGTCGTAATAGTTCCATCGGGCAATTCAAAATATAACTTCTTACGCCTGGCGTAAACATTCGGCAATCCCTTTGCCCTATTTTCTTCCTGTGCTTTTCTTACAGCACGATTCCCGATTCTTGTAACCTCTAAAAACTTTTCATATGTTTCTTTTTTCATTTTAAATCCTCTTTAAATAAGTCAAAAGACTCATCGTCAACAATTTTATAATTTTCACCTTCTCCTGTGGCAACTTGAATGAATTTATCTTCACCATTGTAAAATAAACTCCAGTTATCTGCTGTTTTCTTGTAAATATTCCAAAAATTTTTCTTGCTTCGCGAAAATCTTCTTATTACGTCTTCATTCGAAATAAAATGCCCGCCTTTACGCACTCTGATCTTTATCCTGTTAATGGCAATTTCAGGGTTATCCACAAAAATATAATTTAAAATAATTTTATAACCGCTTTTTTTTAACAACTCTATAACTCTTGTAATATATTTACCCGCCAAAGTGGTTTCAATAGCAAAAGATTTACCTTCACCAGCATATTTTTTTATTTCTTTTAAAAATATCTTTCCTGCTTTAATTCTTACTTTTTCTACTGAGCCGTTTTCTGACAATTCATAAGCGATATCATCCGCATTCAAAAAAGGCAAACCATATCCTTTTATTAATTCTACCCCAACTGTTGTTTTTCCACTGCCATTTGGCCCTGCAATAATATGGATTTCTTTCATATTTTAATCTTAATTTATAATATTATACCTTTTTTTCTCGAATTCTCCAAACAGATATTTTTTTAACCAAATTTCATCGGGTTTTTCCTTTTACGCTGTTTTTTAAAGAGCCGATTCCTTCGATTTCAACTATTACAGTGTCATTCGCCTTCATCGGGCCTATACCTGACGGGGTCCCGGTTGAAATAATATCTCCCGGAAACAAAGTCATAATACGAGAGATAAAAGAAACCATAAAATCAACTTTAAAGATAAAATTTTTAGTATTGGAATTCTGCTTTATTTTATCATTCAGATAAAGTTTTATCGATAAATTATCAGGGTCAATATCGTTAACGATATACGGCCCTGTCGGGCAAAACGTGTCGAAAGATTTTGCCCTCGTCCACTGGCCGTCTTTTCTCTGCAGGTCGCGGGCCGTGACATCATTCAGGCAGGTGTATCCGAGTATATTTTTCTTTGATTCCGAAGGCGTTATGTCCTTTATTTTGTTTTTAATGACAACCGCGAGTTCAGCCTCGTAATCAAGCTGGCTGACGGAAGCAGGATAAATAATATTATCACCAGGCCCTATAACAGCGGTGGCCGGTTTTATAAAAATAACAGGCTCATCAGGCGTTTTAAGATTCATTTCCTTCGCGTGATCCGCGTAATTTAATCCCGCGCATACAACCTTGCCTGGAAACACAGGGGACAATATTTTCACTTCATCAAGACTAAATTCTTCATCAGTAAAATTATATTTGTTAAAAATATCACCTTTAATAACTTTTATTTTGCCATTTAATACTTCACCGTAATATATTTTTTTGTTTTTATCAAAACGCGCAATTTTCATTTTTCCTCTTTAAGCCATTTTCGTTTATTTTAGCTTTTATATTATATTTATTCAACATAATATTCTATTTTTGTTTCCAAAAAACCGCTTGACATAATATTTCGCTTTATCGTAATATCAATATTATGAAATTACTGATAGTCGGAGGTGTAGCGGGCGGTGCTGCCGCCGCGGCAAGGGCGAGAAGGCTTGATGAAAATGCCGAAATAATTATTTTTGAGCGCGGCGAATATATCTCATTCGCGAATTGCGGCCTGCCTTATTACGCCGGCGGCGTGATAAAAGAAAGGAATTCGCTAATTCTCCAGACACCGGAGCATTTTTCAAAAAGATTTAACATTGACGTAAGAATCAACAGCGAGGTAACCGGCATAAACAGGCAGGATAAAAAAATAACTGTCAAGGACCTGATCAAAAATAAGGAATACGAGGAATCTTACGACAAACTGCTTCTCTCCCCCGGAGCGAAGCCTGTCATTCCGGCTTTCAGCGGAATTAATCCTGAAGATTTATACGCCGTCCGGACTATACCTGACATAGATAAAATTAAAACAAAGCTGAAAAGCGATATAAAAAGCGCCTTAATAGTCGGCGGAGGATTTATCGGGCTTGAAATGGCTGAAAATATTATTAAACTGAATATTGAAACTCACTTGATAGAAAAACTGGACCAGGCCGCCCCTCCTTTTGACAAAGACATGGCGGTCATCCTCCACAGGGAACTCAGGCATAACGGCGTAAAATTGCATCTGGATGAAGAAATAGAAAGCATTATTAAAGATAAAAATGAACTTGTCATTAAAACCAAATCCGGTTTAAAGATAAAATCCGGCATGGTTATTTGCGCGATAGGCGTCCAGCCTGAAACCGGTTTATTTAAAAAAGCGGGCCTTGAAACCGGCGCAAAAGGCGCGCGCGTAAACAACAAAATGCGGACCAGCGATGAAAACATTTACGCCGCGGGAGATGTCGTTGAAACAAAAAATCCCATAACCGGCGAATATTGGCATGTCCCCCTGGCATGGCCCGCCGCCCGGCAGGCCCTTGTAGCAGTTAATAATATATTCGGAATAGAAGATTCTTATTCCGGAAATTACGGCGCTTCCATAGTTAAAGTTTTTTCTTTAACGGCGGCCTCATGCGGGGTAAATGAAAAATTGCTTTCAAAAACAAACATAAAATATGAAAAAGTTTACACGCACCCTTATAATCACGCGGGTTATTATCCCGGCGCGTCGCAATTATCATTTAAAATCATTTATGAAAAAGATAACGGCAGGATACTGGGCGCGCAGATTATAGGCCGCCAGGGCGTTGATAAATATATGGATGTCCTGTCACTGTCAATAAAACATGGTTTAACAATGTATGATTTGTCAGAATCCGATTTCTGCTACGCTCCTCAATACAGCTCCGCGAAAAACGCGTTGAATTTCGCGGGAATGATCGCGGTCAATCATTTAAGAGGGCTGGCAAAACTAATTCACTGGGAAGATGTTTTAGACACGGATTTCCTGCTTGACGTCCGGACACCTATTGAATATAAAAACGGCACCGTTAAAAACGCGTATAATATTCCAATTGACGATTTAAGAAAAAGGCTTGATGAAATACCGAGAGACAAGCGTATTCTTGCGTTCTGCCAGGTTGGAATAAGGACGCATAATTCTGTAAGGATCCTTGTCCAGAACGGTTTCAACGCTTATAATTTATCCGGGGGATATAAAACATACCTGAATTATATAGAGGCAAAACCCGGCACCGCGCCGGACATTCCTGCCGGCGGCTAAACAAAATTCCGGCCCCTACTTCTTCCTTTTGATGAATTTTACTATCTCCATCGCCCAGAGAGGGAAAGAAGAAATAATAATCACAAATATCCAATGATACATTTGCAGGGGGTCCGTCTTAAATATTTTCTGGAAGAACGGGACATAAACCACCATCATCTGCAGTAAGAAAGACATTAATACCGCGAAAACCAGTTTTTTATTCGTGAATATCCCCATTTCAAATATGGACCTTGTCGTGCTCCGGCAATTAAAAGAGTGGAACAACTGGCTGCAGGCAAGGACCACAAACGCCCCGGTCCTTGCGTGAAGCAAACTTTCGTTCTTAACATACAACAGGTAAACAAACGCCGACAAACTGCATAACGCGATAAATAAACCCTGCATTAACATCGAAATCCCTCTTTCTTTGTTGATTATCGATTCGTTTACGGCAAGGGGCGGGCGTTTCATGATATTAGGGTTAACAGGATCAACCCCCAGGGCGAACGCCGGCAGGCCGTCAGTAACAAGATTGACCCAGAGGATATGAATAGGAAGTAGGGGGACAGGCAGCCCGGCAATTGACGCGATAAACATAACAAGTATCTCCCCCGCGTTACATGACAGGAGGTATAAAATGAATTTCTTGATGTTATCGTAAATGCCCCTTCCCTCTTCAACCGCCGCGACGATTGAGGCAAAATTATCATCCGTCACGACCATACTGGACACCTCTTTCGTGACATCGGTCCCCGTGATTCCCATAGCGACCCCTATGTCCGCCTCCTTGACCGCGGGAGCGTCATTCACTCCGTCGCCGGTCATCGCGACGATTTCATCGAGTTTTTTCCACGCGCGGACAATCCTCAATTTATGTTCGGGGGACACCCTCGCGTAAACGGAAATATCCCTCACTTTTTTGCTGAATTCCTCCTCGCCCATTTTATCAAGTTCTTCCCCCGTTAGTGCGATCGAATTTTCATTAAAAAACCCCAGTTCTTTCGCTATCGCCACCGCCGTATTTTTATGGTCCCCTGTAATCATCACTGTTTTAATCCCCGCGGTCTTGCATTCTTCCATGGCCTTTTTAACCTCCGGGCGCGCGGGGTCGATCATCGCGATAAGGCCGAGAAACACAAGGTCTTTTTCAACCGCACCAGCTTCAATCTTCGGGGGCAGGCTTACAAGGTCCTTATAGGCAATAGCCAATACCCTCATCGCACCTGCCGCGAGATTATTATTTTCCTCATCTATCTTTTCACGGTCATCTTCAGACAATTTCCTTATATTTCCGCCGTCTTCTATGTAAACACACTCTTTTAACAATACATCGGGCGCGCCTTTCACATAAATGGAATAATGGTTGTTATACTGCCGTATAACCGTCATCTTTTTCCGCTCAGAATCAAACGGAATTTCATCAATAAATTTATATTCCTGTTCTGCTTTTTCCTTCCATATACCTCCCTTGCCGCATAAGGTCAAAATCGCGCCCTCAGTGGGGTCCCCCGCTATCCTGTAATCACCGTTATTTTTCACAAGCTGGGCGCCGTTACACAACACCCCGGTCAATAATGTTTTATTTAAAGCGGGAAAATCCGGAGGGTTTATTTTTTTATCATCATAAAGAATATCTCCAGCCGGGTTATACCCGATACCCGTCACTTTAAACGATTTACCCCCCGAATATACCACCTGGACCGTCATTTCATTTTTTGTCAAGGTCCCTGTTTTATCCGAACAAATGACTGTCGCGCAGCCCAGGGTCTCAACCGAAGGCAGTTTTCTTATTAAAGCGTTCCGTTTGACCATTCTCTGGACGCCGAGCGCGAGTGAAATTGTTACAATCGCCGGGAGCCCTTCGGGTATTGCCGCTACTGCAAGGCTTACAGCGGACAAAAACAAATCTATGACTTTTTCCCCATGAAAAAAACCTATTACAAAAATAATTCCTACAAGCGCGAAACATAAATAAACAATCCATTTCCCGAATTCCTCGAGTTTCTTCTGCAGGGGCGTTGCCTCTTCTTCAATGCCCTGGATCATGCCCGCAATCCTGCCTAATTCCGTTTTCATTCCTGTTTCAACGACAACCGCGCGCGCCTTTCCTGTCGATATCGACGTCCCCATGTAAACCATATTGGCGCGGTCAGCCAGGGGTATTTCTTTTTCATCCAGGGCGATACTTGTTTTGATTACGGGGGTGGATTCACCGGTCAGGGAAGCCTCCAGACTGGAGAAATTTGATGTTGACCATGTAATCCTGCTGTCCGCGGGAACATTGTCTCCCGCTTCCAATTCTATTAAATCACCGGGGACTATTTCTCTCGACGGAACAGTCTGGTGTTTCCCGCTTCTTATAACTTTTGAATTCGGGCTTGATAGTTTTTTGAGGGCCTGGAGTGATTTTTCCGCGCGGTATTCCTGGATAAAACCGAGGACCGCGTTTAAAATCACTATCGCGACTATCACAACCGCGTCAATCCATTCCTTTAAAAAACCCGAAACTATGCTCGCGGAAATCAAAACCCATACTATAAAATCATTAAACTGCCCGAGGAACAAAACAAGCGGGTTTCTGGCCTTCGCTTCTTCCATCTGGTTATGCCCGTACTTCTCAATCCGCTCTTTTGCCTCCTTAGGCGCAAGTCCGTTTACCAAATCTGTCTTTAACAATTTTGCTGTTTCATTTTCTTCTAACTGCCAATATTTCATCCGGCCTCCTGATTTATTTTTGTATTATACCTTAATTCCAGCCAAAAAGTATTAAAAAATATCTTGACAGCAAAAAAAATTAGTAGCAATATTAATGGTGAGGACAAAAAAATGGTTAAAAACCTGTTTGCGTCTTGTTTTATTTTTATTATATCCGTTGTATTTCTTTTTTCAGGCTGCGCAACGATTAAAAAAGATACACCAGATTACTACTTCCAAAAAGCCAAAGAAAATCTTAAAAACAAAAACTATTCCGGGGCCATTTCTTACCTCGAAAAAGCCGAAAAAAAAGATTTAAAAAAAAATTTAACACCTGAAATTTTCCTTCTGAGCGGCGAAACATATTTCAAAAAATCTATAGAATACAGGGATTCTATTATCATGTTTGATGATGAAACCAAATCCATATATTTATCCTATCTTAAAAATGCCAGGCATTATTTTGAAAAGCTTATTGAAAAATTTCCGAAAAGCGAACTGGCGGATGACGCCCAGTTTAACATCGGTGTAATCTTTGACTGGGATGAACTTGGCGGGGTGAATGATTTCGAACAGGCTTTAGTTGAATACCAAAAAGTCATTGACAACCACCCGGGAAGTTCCGCGTATCCGAAAGCAAAAGCCAGGATAGAATTAATAAATTCTTTTTATGGCGGGATAAGAAGTACGCCCCACGATATTAAAAAACCCTGAATGGAACCCAAATTCATCGCAGACAATATGCTTGGACGCCTCGCGACCTGGCTTCGGATACTCGGTTATGACACGCTTTATTTCAGGAATATCGAAGACGATAATCTAATTAAACTTGCCTTAAATGAAAACCGAATAATCTTAACCCGCGACACGCGTTTAATCAAAAGAAAACTCGTCAAAAACTTCATTCTTATGCAAAATGACCTGTGGAGGGAACAAATAAAAGAATTGGCGGGTAAAGGTAAAATACAGTTAGATTTTACTTCACGCATTTTCAGCCGGTGTCTAATCTGCAATGAAACGCTTCTTTCTATTGAAAAAGAAAAGGTAAAAGGAAAAGTGCCGGACTATGTCTATGAAACACAGTCCGATTTTTCATCCTGCCCCAAATGCCAGAGAATGTTCTGGCAGGGAACGCATATAGCAGAGATTAGAAAATTCCTGCAAGCAGTTTCACCACTTCTAATCAACCTTCAAAAAACACCTGGACAATAATAAATAAAACATATCCGCCTATTAGTATAGCGCCTTCTAATTTGGAAACAGATTTCCCGGAAAGCATAAAAATAAATAATGCAGAACTCATCACAATAACAGCCGGGATATCAAACATCAGGTTTTTCTGGGAAATAATTACCGGTGAAAGAACGGCTAAAATCCCTAAAGTGACAAGTAACGTAAAAACATTGGAACCGAGTGTTTCCGATACGACAACATCAGTCAGCCCTTTTTTAACAGCCTGGTAGGCGGCTATAATATTGGGGATTGACGGCCCTATCGCGCCTATTGTCATACCTATAAACCGTTCATCTATACAAAATAACTTGGATAAATATATAAGCTGTGAAGTAAACAGGTGCGCGCCCGCCAGAAGGAGGGCCAATCCCAGGGTGAAAGCAATCCATGCCGAACGGATTTTCCCGAAACTAAACCCGAGTAAGTCAAGTTCCAGTTCAATCTCTTTCAGCCGTTCTTCCTTTGGTTCCGGACGTTCCCTCTCCTGCAAAAAAACATTTATAAGATAAGGTATAAAGAGAAGAAAAAAGGCAAATCCCTCGATCCGTGTTATCATGCCGGTAGAACCTACGGCAAAGATAAGCACGGGGACTGTTATGGAAAAAATACCGTCACGCAAAATAATTACGGTACTTACCTGCAACGGTCTGACAAGCGCGGAAAGGCCTGTCATAAGCGCAATATTGCATATTATTGAACCCAGTGTGACTCCGAAACTGAGTGAGGCATGGCCTTCAAGAACGCCGTAAATAACAATCAGGACCTCAGGGAGACTTACAGAGACTGAAACAAGAATCAGGCCCACGCTTATACGTGATGTGCCGAGCTTCCGGGCAATAGGTATAAGCGAATCCGTAAACCAGTCTGATCCCTTGCCGATTGCCACGATACTCACTATTCCAAGCAATAAACTCAAAAAAAAATCTGTCATATTAATTATTTTATCACAATAAACCGATTTATCAAACACAAAAAAGGCACCCTGGTTTCCAAATCGGGACCAGAGCGCCTTATTATTAACAAGTGCAAATCCTTTATGTATTAAACAACTGTTCCATGCTTAAATACCGCTCGCCGGTATCGGGCAAAATCACAACAACGATCTTGCCTTTTCCTAAATCTTTTGCGACTTTCAACGCGGCAAAAACGGCGGCACCGGCGGAAATTCCAACAAAAAGGCCCTCTTCCGCGCAAAGACGCCTTGAGGTTTTAAACGCGTCAGTATCATTGACTTTAATTATTTCATCAATTATTTTCTGGTTTAAAACTGCGGGGACAAAACCCGCGCCTATCCCCTGGATTTTATGGGGCCCGGGTTTTCCTCCTGAAAGAACAGGTGAATTTTCAGGCTCCACGGCCACTAACTTCGCGTTGATTCCGTTCTTCCGAAGGACCTCTCCTACCCCTGTCAATGTCCCGCCTGTTCCTACACCCGCGACAAACGCGTCAATTTTACCGCCTGTCGCTTCAATAATTTCTTTTGCTGTTGTTTTCCTGTGTATTTCGGGATTTGCGGGATTTTCAAACTGGTTTGGAAGAAAACTGTCTTTTATTTCTTTCGCGAGTTCCTTGGCCCTTTTCACGGCCCCGGACATCCCCTCCGGCCCGGGCGTCAAAACAATCTCCGCGCCAAAAGCGGTCAAAATCCTCCTTCGTTCAATACTCATTGTTTCCGGCATAGTCAATATCAGCCGGTAACCTTTTACCGCTGACACCATGGCAAGCCCGATTCCCGTGTTACCGCTTGTAGGCTCGATGATCACCGACCCTTTTTTTAAAAACCCTATTTTTTCCGCGTCTTCAACCATAGAAAGGCAAATTCTGTCTTTTACCGAACTTGCCGGGTTGAAACATTCCAACTTGCCATAAATAGATGCCATCCCGTCTTCAACGATTTTGTTTAACTGGACCATCGGTGTATCGCCGATTAATTCCAGAATATTACCGGCTATTTTTTTTGGCATAAAATCTCCTGTAAAATCTGTAAGGGCGGGTTTAAAACCCGGCCATACTTAGTGCTCTGGGTTTATTCAAACGGCCGTTCAATCAGCGGTTTGAATTTATCGTTTAAATCAAGTGTCCTCGCTGGCGCACTCAAAAAGAACCTGCCTTCTCTTATCCAGCTTTGCAAAACACCTGCTATTTCTCTTGCCATCGCGTAACTTGAAAGCGGCACGGTGGGAACTTCCCTGCCTTTAAATGTAATTTTTCCGCTTTTTAACTGGGCGTAATTGACTTCCCCGTGAGACTGGGCTACACCCTGCGGATAATCGCGGCTGTAATCGACTATCTGGGTATAAATATCCTTATCCGGAATTGCCGCGTATTTTAAGATTTCCTCGCTGAGTATAGGTATCGGGATTCCTATGCCCACAATAATAGTAGTGCCGTATTTTACGAAAGTCGCACCTTTTAGATAGCGGGTACTCATTTCCTTAAGATTCCCGACCACCGCTATGGTTCCAGCCGGGCTCCGCGGCACTCCGTTTTCTCCCCTTTTAGCTGTAGGACTGTGTTGTGTTCCTTCCCAGTAAACATAGCCTTGAGCGCCTGCAAGGAAAATCCTTGTACCGATACCGATTGTTTTATAAAAAGGGTCTTTTAGAAGCGGGCTCAACTGCCCCGCGCTGCAGTAATTCGCGTTACCGGCGTTTCCCTTTAAAGTCCCCATGTATGTATATATGGTTTTTTCTCCTAAATTAATCGCGCAGTTATAATTCTGGTATGAATTCCTCGGATTGGTAAGCACTGCCTGGTTTATGTCTTTAAGGTTAACCAGTGTCTTCAATTCCTTTCTCGGATAGCAGTCTGTTCCATACGCGATAGCTTTTAATTTTACGTCTTTGCCCGCTAACAAATCTTCGATGACATGGCCGCCGCCGTATTCAAATGTCCCGGGGTCGCTGTCAGGAATTTCCGTGGCGCCGATGTAAAGGTCTACAGCCGCCAATCCCGCGTAAGCGTTTATATCATTCAGCCATGCTTTTTGAATTTTTATTTTAGGTTTTGAATGGCCAATATTCAAAAAGGCCCCGCTTGAACACATTGGGCCGAAAGTCCCTGTGGTAACAACATCAACTTCCTGCGCTGTTTTCTTTAAACCCTTTTCTTCCACCATTGAAATAACTTCTTCCGCGGTCACTACCACCGCCTTTTTCTGCCTGATTTTCTCATTAATCTCTTCATAGGTTTTTGTTGACATATTTGTACTCCTTATTAAATTATTAAAAGTATCAAAGTATATTAACTATATCAATTTTGTATAGTTTAACACGATATAAAAAACCCTGTCAAGTGTTTTTTACTTAAAGGCTTAGTAAAAAAAATAGAGGCATATCCTTAAAAGATATGCCTCCACTCTGAAACCCGGATAATCCACAACGAGCCGAACATCCGGTTAATAATTTATCTTAATACCGCCGTAAAAAGATGAACCGGGTGTCCCGTACCCTTTAGCTTCTTCATATTTCCTGTCAAAAATATTATCGGCCTTTGCAAACATTTCAAAATTCCCGATTATTAAATATGACACAGAAACATTAAGCAATTCGAAACTATCAAGGACTACCTTTTGCGCCGGAAATACAGAGGTATCCCTGTCATCTCTTTTCCCTGTATATGAATAATTAACATTTAATATGCCGTTTTTGTTAAAATTATAGGCCGCGCCTATTCCATATTTGTATTTCGGCCTTCTTAACAGATTTTCATCTTTTACCAAATTTTTAGCATCTAAGTGCATGCCATTGATATTGACTGTTAAATTATTTACTAATTTAAGCATGCAATTCAATTCCAGCCCTTTTGTTTCCGCCTCTGAAATATTTTTATATTTAGATGCCGCTAAATCATAATCAATCAAATCAGAAAAATCATTTGAAAAATAAACTAAATCAAAAAATATCCTTTCATCCAGAAAATTCTGTTCAATTCCCGCGTCCCACCCCTTTGTCTTTTCAGGATTGAGGTTTTCATCTCCGTAAGAGGAATAAAGTTGGTAAAGCGAAGGTGATTTGAAACCGGTGGCATAACTGGCTTTTAACTTGCTCCCTTTAGAATCCAGAACAACCCCGGGTGCAATTCTATAGGTAAGCTTCGAACCAAATTTATCACGGCTGTCAAATCTCGTTCCAAAATTAACAAAATATTTATCATTAAAAACATCTTGATTTTGAAGGTAAACCGCCTTGTTTCCGGACGTCTTCAGGGAAAAATCAGAGGTAAACGGGCCCCATGAGCTTTCCGAATAGGAGGTTGATTTTCCTCTTTCTTCCTCATATTCCAGCCCGATTAAAAAATTATTTTTTGAAGCGAATAACATATTATGCTGCCAGTCAATTTTCCGGATTTGCGAAGAATAAAAATCGTCTAAAAAATCATCCGGGTTTGCAGGGTCCTTTTCGTTTTTGTACGTCCTGTTATGCCGGGAAAATGAAATGTTAATATTTTGTTCCCCGTCTTTCACGAGCGCGGGTATTGAGCTTTTTAAACCCGCGTAAAACTCTTTGGTTTTACCCGTATAATTTACATCATCCTTACCCTGTCCACCGCCGTTATCAAGATCCTGGACAGCATCAATATATTTCAGAACCAAATCCGTATTAATGCCG
This sequence comes from bacterium, assembly GCA_040754625.1. Lineage (NCBI taxonomy): Bacteria > bacterium. The sequence goes on from JBFMCF010000128.1 coordinate 36,653, forward strand.
TCTCCTGATGTAAACCCGAATTTTAAACTCCCTGACGTATTTCTATATCCGTCTTTTTCCGTGTTTCCATATTGTTCTCCCGCGGATGAAATACCCTCGGTATCGATACGGGAAATTCCGAATGAATATCTGAATTTCCCGATTGCATCTTCTATTCCAAAAGATTCGCGGAATGTTTTAAATGAACCGGCCGCCGCATTTAAAACGTTTTTTTTTCCCGTCCCCTTTTTTGTGATTATATTAATAACGCCCCCTATGGCATCTGAACCGTAAATCGGACTCTGGGGTCCGCGTATAATCTCGATTTTTTCAATATTCTCCAGTGTCAGGTTGCTCATATTATATGAACGTCCCATGGATATCGGGTCATTCATTTCAATGCCGTCAATCATTATCAAGGTATGCTCGGTATTTGCCCCGCGGATAAATAAAGAGGCGTTCCCGCCGAAACTGCCAGTCTGGGCAATAGTTATACCGGGAATATTTTTTAACACCTCGACAACATTTGTTTCTTTTTTATCCTCAATTTCACCGGATGTAATTACTGTATATGAACTTGCGACAAGCTTCCTCGGAGTGGCTGTCCTGTTGGCTGTAACAATTTCTTCCATACTTGTAATTCTGCACTGGACATCGCTTTCTTTGACCCTGATTGTCCAAGTTTCATAATCTTCATCCTGGGCCGATACAATATTAAAAAATATAACAAACAAATAAACAAAAATAACAGAAATAATTCTTTTCATCTTTTCCTTTCTTCTCCCGTGAGAATACATTCCATAACAGGCAATCGTCCGGGCTAACCCGCCTCAGGCAGGTATTACCGTTGCAGGGCAGCGTTCCGAATTTCCGACACAGGCGGATCACGGAGACTTCCTTTGCCTATTTGGTTTAGTTTAGTAAATATTTATTATTAACATATACTTCGACAACAAATTATAAATTACATATCTTCACCTCCTTCAAATCCGGACTCCCCTTTCTTATTATTAACATTATTATTTTCTGAAACCAAAAATACATACGGTTTTTTTGATACCGGATTTTTTTCAACAAGAACCATAGTTTTATAAACCTCTTCGATAGTCTGGTAGGTTAAAACTTCCTCCGGCATCCCAATTTTGTGTATCTTTCCGTTATTAAAAAGCATCAGCCTGCCGCAGTATTCAGACGCCAGGTTCAGGTCATGTAAAACAATAATTACCGTAATGCCTCGTTCCCTGTTCATTCTTTTAATCAAATCCATAATCCTTACCTGATGCGCTATATCAAGCTGATTTGTAGGTTCATCCAGAAGAAGCAATCTGGGCTCCTGGCAAAGTGACCTTGCGATACAAGCCAGATGTCTTTCTCCTCCGCTTAAACTTCCTAAAGTCCTGTTTCTGAATTTTAAGGTGTCTGTTATTTCCATAACATCGCAGGCAATTTTTTCGTCATGCCGTGTTTCAAAAAACTGAAATTTTTTTCTATGCGGGATCCTTCCCAGAAACACGAATTCTTCAACTGTCATCATTAAATCCATATTCGCATTTTGAGAAACCACGGAAATATTTTTTGCCAATTCCATGCAAGACATTTTATTTATATCAAATCCATCTAATAAAATACTTCCCCGCACGGGATTTACAATTTTCGTTATCGCGCGAAAAAATGTGGTCTTTCCGGAACCATTCGGTCCTATAACTCCAAAAAATTCACTTTCGTCCATTTCAAAATCGACATCCTGTAGAATTATTTTATTTTCATACCCGCAGGTTAAATTCCTGATTTCGAGCATATATCTCCTCTCTGAATGACCAAAAAACCGAAGAATTTAAAAACTTTTAAATTTTATACTTTTTCTGTCCTTTCGTTTTTTCGTTATTCAGTTCTTTGCATCCCGGCAAAAACATATATAAAAAGGCCTCCGCCTATAATACCTGTTATAACTCCTACCGGCAGTTCCAACGGCGAAATTACGGTTCTTGCCAAAGTATCGCACAAAATAAGAAACGCTCCCCCGGCAAGATATGATGATACAAGAACTATCCTGAAGTCCCTGCCGGCAATTAACCGTACCAGGTGCGGGATTACAAGCCCCACAAAACCTATTGTCCCCGCAATTGATACGCATGCGCCGACAAGGATTGATGTAAGCAAAAATAAATATTTTTTAACCTTTTCCGTATCTATTCCCAAATGGCGGGCATCCTCTTCTCCCAAAACAAAAGCATTTAAATCAGCGGAATAAAAGTATGATATTACAAGCCCCAGGAAAGAAACCAAAGCCATTAAATAAATTAAATCCCAGTTTGTCTCATCAAGGGAACCCATCATCCAAAAAATAATCTTCTGCAAATCTTCACTGCGCGAAACCGCCATTAAAAACATCAGGAGAGACGATGATATAAAACTTACCATTATGCCGTAAAGCAGTAAATCATGAATTTTTACAATACCTTTTTTCGAACTTAACAGATAAAGACAAAAAATTATTAATCCCGCGCCAATAAAGCCTGAGAAAGGCAGTGTCCAAAACCCCGCCATTTTGTTTATTTTAAAGATAATATTTAAACACACGCCGAGCGCCGCACCGCCTGAAATTCCCAGCGTATACGGTTCAACCAGAGGGTTTCTGAACATTCCCTGGAGTATTACACCGCTAAGGCTTAACGCTGAACCCGCGGCAAAACCCAGTATAATGCGCGGGAGGCGGATATCAAAAATAATGCTGTATTCAGTTGTATTCTCTCTTGTGAAAAGCAAAGAAAATATTTTGCCAAAAGGTATTTCTGCCGAACCTGTAAAAAGAGAAAATATCCCTGCCGATACGGCAAAAACACTTAATAAAAAAATGTAAAAAGACCAATTTATTAATTTTTTATTCATGATAATTAAAAATTCATCTTACTTAGACTTTAACTCCCCCTGCCCCCTTTTTAAAAAAGAGGGGATTGGGGGAGTTGTTTTTTTCAGTTTCGGATTTAGAGTTTTAATCTCCGGATGCAATAATTCCGCTATAAATTTTAGAGTTTCAGGAAATGTTACAGGTGTCGGGCTGCAAAGCGCATATGAATCAATAATAAAAATTTTCTTATTTTTTACTGCCTGAAGCATGCTGTATTTTTCCCATTCTTTTTTTTCCTCTTCGCCTGTAATCCCCATGTCTGAAATCAAAATCACGCAAGGATCATTCTTCAGAAGCTCTTCTCTTGAATAAAGCCCGCTTTTTAAGCCTTTTGTTATATTTATTCCATTCGCAAATTCAATAAAATCATTGCCAAACATATCGCCGGTTAACGCGAATAAGGGTTTTGAACCTAACTGGACAAAAACACTTGTTTTCCTGGTACCTCTGACTTTTGTTTTTAGTAAATCCACCTTTTTTTTTGAATCGCTGATAATCTCTTTGGCTTCTTTTTCTCTCTCCGCTATTTTCCCAAGTTTTAAAAAATTCCCGCACAGTTCTTCATAATTTTTTGCCAGAGGGAAAACAACAACATTCACACCCACTTCGGCAAGTTTTTTGACGGCGTTCACATCCGTTAAATTTGACGCCAGTACATAATCGGGTTTAAGGCTCATAATTTTTTCAAGATTAACCTCCATTACAGTCCCTACACGTTCAATCCTGTCCTCTGCTTTGCAGTAAACCGTGCACCCGATAAGTTTATCCGGAACATTCAAAAGATAAAGTTCATCAGTCAATACCGGCGCCAAAGATATTATTCTTAATGGGTTCCCTGAAAAATTTCCCTGCTGAAAAACAAAAAATACAAATAAAATCAAGACTAAAACTTTTCTTATTTTTTTAAAATCCATAATAAAAATAGTCCGCATGACAGGAACAAACCGGAGGAAATATACGCTATAAAAATACTCTCTTTTATATGTTTTTTATCCAACGAATTTATCCCGTCTCCGATAAATGGTTTTGTAATACTTACGGAATTGTAAAAATTTGCTCCGCCCAATCTTACTCCTAAAGCTCCTGCGACTGCCGCTTCCGGTATTCCGCTGTTTGGGCTCGGATTTTTATCGCCGTCTCTTCTTATAATTTTCCATGAATTAAACATATTTTTTCCCGCCAAAAAACCTGCTAAAGGCAGAAATAAAAGCGACAATCTCGCCGGTATATAATTCGCGGCATCATCAACTCTCGCAGAAAACCACCCGAAATCCCTGTATCTTTCATTTTTATAACCGACCATTGAATCCAGTGTATTAACTGCCTTATAAGCCAAAGCTAAAGGTGCGCCGCCAATAAAAGCGTAAAAAAGAGGGGAAATTATACCATCTACGATATTCTCCGAGACAGTTTCAACAGCCGCCCTTATGATCTCCTTTTCATCCAGGTTACCCGTATCTCTCCCGACAATTTTACCCAGCCTCTCACGTGCTGATTTTATATTATTATTTTCCAATTCATCATAAACGGACATGCTTTCATCTTTCAAATCCTTTATTGACAGAGCTGTATACACGCAAAAAACAGAAAAAACCAGGCCCAAATTTTTATTTATTGAATAAAGATATTTATCAATAAAATATACTGACAAATAAACGCCGCCGGCAATTAAAATATTAAAAATGACACCCGCGGTTTTTTCGTTTTTTATCAATTTACGCATGACCGGTTCCAATTTACCTGCTGTAAAACCGATGCCTTTTACCGGGTGAGGCAGCCATCCCGGATCGCCGAATATCAAATCCAATATGTAGGCTAAAATAACAATATTTATCCTTTCAATCATACAACCCTTTTTCTTAAATCTAACATTTTATAAATCAAACCCATATTCAAATTCTCTCTCAGCACATTCGCCAGTTTATCAAATTCTATATCCTGGTCATAATTTGTCTCTGTTTTTAAAGGTTCCCATCCCTTTGCAATTCTAATCCTGTTTAAAAAATCCCTTCGGAACTTATCACTTTCAAACAATCCATGGATATACGTTCCTATAATTCTTCCACTCTTATCTATCATCCCGTCATAATCATTTGTTTCTTTACTTAAAATTTGGAATAATGGTTTAAAACCTTTTGGAACATTCGTTTTGCCATGATGTATTTCATAACCGGAGATATTTAAACCAGATTTTAAATGCTTACCTCTTACCTGTGTCAGAGTTTTCTCTTTTTGCAGATTTGTTTCAATAGGCAATAATCCTAATCCGTCAATTTCTTTATTTTTAGATTCTATGCCATATTTATCAAATATTTTTTTACCAAGCATCTGATACCCGCCGCAGATACCGATCAGGACCGTAAACCGTGAACCGTGAATCGTGAATAAAATTTTTTCAGCAAAGCCTGATTTCCTGAGATATTGCAAATCACCGGTTGTGTTCTTTGTTCCGGGGAGGATTATAATGTCAGGATTGCCTAATTCTCCCTGACTTCTCACATATCGCAATAACACATCAGGTTCTTTCTCAAGCGGGTCAAAATCAGTAAAATTGGAAATGTGAGGTAAATAAATTACCGCCACGTCCAATAATTTTTCCTTCTTCTCTTTTTGCTCTACTCTCTTTGCTCCACTTGTCCGCCGTGGAGGATGCACCATGCTTTCTATCGGCACCGAATCCTCCTCCGGTATCCTTACATCACGGAAATACGGAATCACACCAAGAACTTTTATCCCTGTGCGTTTTTCCAGAAATTTTATCCCTGGTTTAAGAAGATTTATGTCCCCGCGGAATTTATTTATTATTATTCCCCTTACCCTGTTTCTTTCCCTTCCGGTCAACAGTTCCAGCGTCCCGACCACCCATGCTAACGCCCCGCCTTTATCAATATCACAAACCAGGATAACAGGCGCTCTGGCGTATTCCGCCATTTTCATATTTACAAAATCATGCGACTTTAAATTTACCTCAGCCGGGCTTCCCGCCCCCTCGATAACAACAGCTTCATATTTATTGATCAGCCTATCAAAAGACTTATGGACTGTCTTTACCAGGCTTTTTTTATGTTTTATATACTGGACAGCCTCCATATTTCTGAGCGGTTTTCCTAATACAATTACCTGCGCGCATGTATCGGTGTTCGGTTTAATTAAAATAGGGTTCATTTCAACAGAAGGCTCAATACCCGCGGCATGCGCCTGGACCGCCTGCGCCCGTCCGATTTCCCCTCCTTCTTTCGTGACATATGAGTTCAATGCCATATTCTGTGCTTTAAAGGGGCAGGCCATGAAACCATCCTGCAAAAATATTCTGCAAAGTCCAGCCGTAATTACGCTTTTCCCGACACCTGAACCGGTCCCGCAGACCTGAATAGCTTTAGCTTTTTTCACCCAAAACATCCTTTAATGCTTTAATTAATTTGATATTTTCACGCCGTTTTCTAATTGCGACCCTGAAATATTCATTATTCAATCCCCTGAAATTCCCGCAGCTTCTGATCAAAATGCCTTTTGAAATAAGTTTATCTTTTAATTCATCTGCATTTTTGATTTTTCTGTTTCGAAGTTTGCATAATATAAAATTGACACTTGGGCAAAATACTTTAACACCCTCTGCTTTCCTGAGATTATTGAATAAAAAATCCTTCTCGGTGGAAATATTTTTCCTGGTATCTTTAATATATTTGTCTGCCTCTAAAATATCTTTTACTGCAGCCTGCGCGAATAAATTCACGTTCCACGGGTATTGAATGCCGCGGAGCATTTTTATTAAATCTTTATGTCCTGCCGCGTATCCGATTCTTAACCCGGGAATCGCATACAATTTTGTCAACGACCTTATTACAATTAAATTTTTTGTTCTATTAACTTTCTCTATTAAACTAAATTCCTCACCATTAAAAAGAAACCCAATAAAAGCTTCATCCACTACCATAAGTTTATTATTTATTTCGCAATACTTAACCAATTCAAAAAGTTCATCTTTTTCCAAAAAATTTCCCGTCGGATTATTCGGGTTGCCCAAAAAAACTGCATCCATATTTTTAAGCAGCTTTTCTACTGCCTGGATATCAATCTTAAAATTGTCTTTTTCCTTTGTTTTATGGAAAACAATACCTGATTTATTTGCCTTTAACGCAAACTCATATTCGCTGAATGCCGGTGTAATAACCAAAGCGTTTTTAATATTTAAGGCCCTTGGGATTAAATAAATAAGTTCTATTGACCCGTTTCCCGCGATCAGATTATCTTCTTTTATGTTGTGATAAGCCGCTAAAAGCTTTTTGACACCGGTTGATTCCGGTTCAGGATAATTAATCAACCTGTCAATATTTCTTATAATATTAATCTTTAAACTTTTAGGAATACCCAGAGGATTTATATTTGCGCTGAAATCAACCAGCCTTTTATTTTCAGGATAAAGCCATATATTCCCGCCGTGAATTCGATTTATCATTTTCCCCTCTAAAAATCCTTAAATAAAACCAAAACTAAACTAAATAAAAGAACTATAACCTCGCTGATTTCACTTGCCGCACCTATCGTATCCCCCGTCATTCCGCCTATTTTTCTCTTAAACCAGTTTACTATAAATAATATTGTAACTGCTGACAATATAAATATTAGTATTCCATTTATTTTTAGCAATACTGTGAATAGGCCCACTGTAAAAATTAGTCCAAAAACCAATTGTTTGTATGTTGTTTTGCCGACAAAATATTTTGCTTTGCCTTCTTTACGCGGATAATTGGTTTTATAACAGGCGGCCACCTGCATGAACTTACTGAATACCGCCATTAAAAAAATTATTTTCCAGAAATTTTCAAACGGCAGCAAAACTGTGAAAAGTGAATATTTTAAAATTATAAGACACACAATGCCAATAACACCCATCGCGCCAACATGGCTGTCCCTCATAATTTCTAAAATTTTCGAAAGCTCTTTATCCCCGTAAAAACCGTCACAGGTATCAGCAAAACCATCAAGATGCATCCCTCCGTAAATAAAAATCGAAATAATCAGAATCAGCGCGCTTTCAACTTGTATTGGCAAAAATCGTAAAGTGAAAAGGCTTAAAACCAGAACAAGCCCAATGATCGCGCCAACAACCGGGAAATAAGTTAAAGATTTGCCGAAATCTTCTTCCCTTAATTCACCATTGATATTAATGGGAAAAATGGTTAAAAATTGCAATGCGATTAGAAAATGTTTCATAATTATTTTGGGCGAACACATGGGTTCGCCCCTACAATTCTATGCACTATGCTCCATGCTCTATGCTTTTTTCCGATACACCCGCGCTTTCAAATGTCGCCATTTCATTCAGAATCTTTACACCCGCTTCAATCACAGTCATCGCAAGCGCCGCGCCTGTTCCTTCCCCCAGTCTTAAGTTGAGGTTTAGAACAGGATTTAACCCGATAAAATCCAAAATAACTTTATGGCCTTTTTCAACAGAGCAATGCGAAGCAATCATGTAATCTTTAGTTTTAGGCTCAATTGTATAGGCAACAAGCGCCGCCGCTCCTGAAATAAAACCGTCAATAACAACCGGCACCCTGTGTGAAGCCGCCGCAAGAATCACGCCTGCCAACCCTCCGATTTCAAAGCCTCCGACCTTAGACAAAACATCCAATCCGTCCTCTGGATTTGGTTTATTTATTAAAAGGCCTTTCTTGATTGTTTCTATTTTATTCGCTAATCCTTTATCATCAATCCCCGTTCCCCTGCCCGTAACATCTTCGGCCTTGCACCCTGTAATCGATGAAACAATCGCGCTTGAAGGAGTTGTGTTGCCAATCCCCATATCACCTGTCCCTGCAATATCGATCCCATTTTTTAATTCTTCTTCAAATATTTCAATCCCAGCCTCAATAGACCGAATCGCCTCTTCTTTTGTCATTGCATTCCCCTTCGTAAAATTCTTCGTCCCTAAATTAACTTTTTTCACTTTTAACTTTTCACTTTTAACTTTTAACTCTTCAGCCACTCCCATATCCACCACAACAACCCTCGCCCCCGCATGCCTTGCCAACACATTTATCCCCGCTCCGCCATTTATAAAGTTGTAAACCATCTGGGGCGTCACTTCTTTAGGAAACGCGCTTACGCCCTCTTCCGTTACTCCATGATCTCCCGCCATTGTAAAAATAACCTTACTTTTTAACAACGGATTATCAATCCTTGTAATTTCAACTACCTGTTTAGCCAGGTCTTCAAGCCTTCCCAGACTCCCCTGGGGCTTGGTAAGATTATCCAGCCTTTTTTGGGTTTTTCCCGCCAAAGAATTGTCTATTTTGTTAATCCTGTTTATTGTTTCTTTTAGTATCTGCATCTATTCTCCTTTTGTTTTTCCGGATTATTTTAAAAATATTATCTACAGTTTTCTTTTTATGTATCCAGTTACAATGCTCGCACGACCAGATATTTTTCTTAAACTTTATTGAATAAACATATTCCCCCCTGAGTTGATTTCCACAAGGATATAACGGGCAATAACAAAACGTGCAGTCTTCCAATCCTTCATGGCATGGATAAAATTTACAGAATTTGTTAGCTCTGCTTATCATTATTAGCTCCTACTCTTTATTTTTACGGGAACTCCCGCCTGCATAAAAACTACTTCTTCCGCGTTTTTTGCCATTATCTGATTAGCAAATCCTATTAAATCCGCAAACCGCCTTCCCAGCGGATTATCCGGAACCAAACTACTACCCACATCATTAGAAACCAAAATTACAGTCCGCTTGCTTTTTGAAACAACATTTTTTAATTTTTTAATTTTTTTTATTATCTCCGGTTCTTTTAATTCTTTAAGAAACAAATTAGACACTAATAAACCCAGACAATCAATTATTATTACTTCATATTCATTACCTGTTTTCTCTATCATCCCAGTAACATCTTCATTTTCCTCAATAGTCTTCCATGTTTTAGGCCTTGAGGATTTATGGAGTTTGATCCTCTTTTTCATCTCTTCATCAGAAGCGGTTGCCGTCGCGATAAATGCAACCTTTTTGCCCAGCTTTTTTGCCAATTGAACAGCATAAGAACTTTTCCCGCTTTTTATCCCGCCAAAAATAAAGATAAATTTATTCATCTTTGCTTTCCGAATACCCTCCTTTGCTAAAGCTTCGGAGGGTTATTTTCTTCACTTCCAACAGTGAAGAAAATAAAAAACCCTTAACACCAAAATATTGATGCTAAGGGTTGCACCCTGATTTAACTTCACCCTTTCCTCGAGGAAACGCGTAAACGTGTATATGCGTTGATGCGTATATGCGCTAAAATTCTTAATACGCGTCTATGCTTCACACTTCAACGCTTCTACGCAAGTACAGGCAGGTATTCTGGCTTTCCGGCACTTTCAGCAGCCTTCCCACCCCGATTTCACATCGGGACAGTGGCAAACAATCGCTAAAAGCTTCCTCTTCTCTTTCACGCATCCACGCTTTTGCGCTTCTACGCATCATCTCTTCAAAAAGGACCGGATTACAGCGGCGGGACCGCGCCGGTTTCCAACCGGCTTCCCTGAACCTGTAATTTCAAAAATTATTATATATAAAAACAAAAAAAAGTCAATTAAAATTAATGGATATCTTGCCTAAAATCCTTTTTGATATTTTTTCCCAAATATCACTTGACAATTTTATTGCGATGTTATAACATTGTAATAACCTTAGAAGAAATGGAGGCAAAATCATGTTAAGAAAAATATGTTCTGTCGGCAATAGCCAGGGGGTTTTGATACCAAAAGAAATCCTTAAAAAAGCGAATTTGACAACCGGCGATGAAATTGAATTAAGTTTTGAGGAGAAAAACAAAAAAATTATCATAAAGTCTGTAAAATCTTATCACGAACCGATAGATCCGGAGTTCGCGTCACAGGTCAAGGAATTTATCCAGCAATATAAACCCGCTTTGAAAGAACTTGCGAAAAAATGAAATACCTGACTACTGAACAAATTTTATTTATTCATTACCGGTTAATCGAAGAAACCGGCGGGAGCCATGGAGTCAGGGACACCTCACTGCTTAAATCCGCGCAGGCACGCCCTATATCAACATTCGGCGGAAATGACCTTTATCCTGATATTTTCACAAAAACCGCCGCATTGACGCATTCATTAATTAAAAATCATCCTTTTATCGATGGCAATAAAAGAACGGCGATAACTTCCGGCTCGCTTTTCCTGGCACGCAATAATTATTTACTGAAAGCTTCAAATGAAGAACTTGAAAAATTTACTTTGAAAATCGCCGCCCGGAAAATCCAGATTGAAAAAATCGCGGATTGGTTCAAAAAACATTCAATTATAAAAAATTAGCCATATTAATCTGTCTTTTTTTATTTTTTGCCAAAAGTTTACCTTTTCACGCTTTTGTCGACATAATCGTGAAAATATTAAAATAAAAGGCATTTTTTACGGTTTTGTCTATAATTATATTTGGATAGAAACAAATAGTAATAGATTTGAACGCGCCGATTTCCCCTTAACCCTCATCTTCAGCCGAGCCGTCAAATAAAATCTTCCCTGTTTTTTTTGAAATGATTAACCGTTAATAAATTCATACTTTGATTCCTGAGAAGTAACTCTTGATTTAGAAATTATACTATGCTATAAAGAGTCATGTATAAAAAAACTTCTCCCCAACAAAAATTATTCGGTATAGACACACAGTTATCCTCTTCATTGCGCAAT